>NZ_JBFRJF010000043.1:0-63738 GCF_041468745.1 Vibrio sp. 10N.286.52.F8 | reverse complement strand
AATTCAGCGTACCACTACATCCCGACCTTTGGCCATTCTCATGAGCCTTTTACACTCCGGCGGTATTGGGTTCCCCTCATCCCAACCTGTGACCGTTCTCACAGATTTAAAACAGAGTTCAGCAACCTCTTCCTTGGTCATTTGGCACTCTAACTCTCGAAAAATGTAATTCTTACTCATTTCGCGATACTTCAATGATAAAACCTCTAAATACAAGAGGTTGTACTACATTTATAAGATATGCACCATTAAACATAATCAGACATAATACGCACTTAGACTGTAAGCCCCAGATAGTAATGTCACTTTTGAGCTAGATTAAAATGTCCTCCTAAGCTTACCTATATTGGTCTGCTTAGGAATTATCCGGATGCTTATTACAATGGACGTTTGTGGCCGTCAAGTTAGCTTAAGCCCTCCTGATAGAGTTGGTATGAGCATTTATTTTTATGTAGCAAAGAACGAGTCCTATCAAAAACACGGTTTCTCGATTCAATGAACCAATCAATACCACCAATCAGGCAGTCAAAATAACCATTTTAAATCAATGATATAAAAGTAGTTGCAAGTTTCATCTATACTCCGTCGCTGTATTAAATCGGAGCCAAAATTTTGCAAACAAACAATGACCAAAAGCAAGCAATTATCTTATGCGCACTACTAATCATTGGATCTACTTTCTTTAATGTTGACCTAATGGTGGCGAGTACTGGTGAGCAAGTCATCTCCTTTGTTTCTGCGTTTATCACATACGTTGCCATTATTTGTTTGTTCTTACGATTCACTAATGTGGACGTTATCAGTTCTAATTATCGAATCTTGATCGGTGTTAGTTTTGTTGGCATGACGATCTTAGAGAATGTTTACCCGGTCATCCTGTACAGTGACCAAATATTTATTACTGAGTACTACGTTATCTTTTGCATCGAACTCGTTCTAAGTATCTACGTTACGAACGTCATAATTAATGTATCCAATATACTTGGCATGTTGGGAAGGCTCTCTCTACTCGATTCATTGCAGGCGAAGAGAAAAGTAAGACGAGATTCAAAAGCTGAAGCAACTCGGGTATATAAAAAGCTCTATCCAGTATTGGAGCTCCTTCTTGATCAAGGCTATAGTTTTGATTCACTGGAAGTTAAAGGTATTGTTAAAGTGTTAGGCGACTTGCCAGCATTGGGAAAGAAGCGAAAGAACTTCGCTAAATCTTATCTCAGAGATGAATTCACATTACGTAAGTTACCGCGTGATCCTTCACACTTAAAAGGGCAAACGCTGTGGCATTAATATCTTCAGATAAAACACTGACACCTAAATCAATTGTCCGTTAGCGCACTTCGGCATTGCATCAACAGACGTGTCAGACCAATCGACTTACGTCATCGCTAGATAAAGCGTTAAACACACTATCGCACTCTCATTGGTAAGGCCGTATGCCATCAATTTTTGGCCTTTCTGGGCTGTAGCTAGTTTCAGCCTCAAGAAGGAGTTGTTAAAACTTCCGAGCAATCCAACAAGTTACGTTGTATCTTCCTAAAAAGCTACAACTTGAAAGCTTAGCCTTTATGCAAAATAAACCACTTTAACAGGCTACTATTTCGTGTTTAAATTTTGATCTATCAAACAGTTATATGAATAAATTTGGTGATTAAGCAATCAAATGCTATGCATTCAATCCTTAAAAATAAATTAAAGTGTTAACATCAGGCAATTTTGTAAACTAGGTGTTTGATATGTTGCCTAAACTTTATAAGTTCAGATCGCTCCACGACAGAAACATACAATCTATTTCCGAGTGTTCGTTGTGGTTTGATTACGCTAAAACTTTTAATAACCCTTTTGAATCTAACCACGTATTCAACAAAGAGCTTCAACAAAACTTTAAGATCATGTGTTTCTCTCAGTCGAACGACCACCCAATACTATGGTCGCAGTATGGTGACAACTTTAAAGGCATGTGTATCGAGTATGATCTCAACTGCTATAACGGCGAGGCCAATCTCAACTGTTTTGAAGTCCAGTATGAAGACGAACCGAATATGTTCCGCCCGGCATCGCTAAGAGGTTTACAAACATCAAGACTGGGAGCTGAGATATTCAAAATTAAGCATTCTAATTGGCGTTATGAAAAGGAATACCGCTGGGTATTACCTGATGACGAGATGATCGGAAATAAACTCTACCTTAATAGAGAGTGCCTAAGCTCGGTGATTCTGTCAGAGCACGCTCCTGCCGACAAGAAATTGAAAGTTCTGATGACTTGCCAGCGCCTTGGTATCCCTGTTAAACACGCAATAGCAAAGCAAGAGTCGTTTACCTTCGAAGTGGTCAGTTAAGTAGAGTGTAATCCTACTGTTTAGCGCCAAAACAAGACATTCACATAAAGTTACAGCGCAACAAAAAAGAGAGCGACATTAATGAGACTCTCTCTTTTTATTACATGTTCACCGTAAGCTTTCCCAGTACTTTATCTTGCATCTGCTCAATCGTCGCGATAGACATTTGAACAGTTGAAAACCAATAAGGTCGGTGCTTAACGTTAAATAGTTCACTATTATCTAACGCCTCGAAAACAGAATATTTTCTACCTTGAGCCAAAGCTGCACCATAAACCGTTCGCTCAAGTACTGGAATGTCATTCACTTCCTCTAGAAGTGCCCTCTTGATGAACTGATTTCCAGGGCTCCAATCTATAAATTCAACGAGGTTTTTTAGTAGCTTAAGCTCTAGCTGCTCGACCATTGATTCAAGAAACTGTGTGTTTGGCATCACCTCAGTACAAGCATAATATTCGTCATGCTTGTCACTTGCTTCACGATAACCAAGCATCGTTTTTACCAATGCGTCTTCAAACGTTGAAGAAAAGTGGTTACAAATTAAAAACAAAGGCAGAACTCTCAACACACCAAGTAAAATGCCTACGTTAGGATCTTTAACCGACGTTTCTTGAAGTCGAATTCGAGTCGCATTTGACGTCACGACCAAGTGTTGCCAAACCTTAGGTGTGATGTGTTTAATGTTGCCATCATTCCACTTAATCAGCTGTTGACTCATTAACAATGGGAACAATAAACGACAATTTTCTATTCCTATTTGTCGTGCTGCAACTTTTGGATCGAGAATTACCTTAGATTTCTTTCCATATTTATCTGCAAACTCTTGATTGGAAACAAACTCGATTAAACTTGAGCTCAATGGCCTACTTTTCGCGGATATTTCATGGAGTTTGGAAAAGTTTAAAGATGGCGAATACGCAACACTAGCGAACTGATTGTAATCGGGTAAGTCTGAAAACAACGAACTTATTAAGGTACCTTGAAGCTTCTCAAGCATTAGCGCAGAAGCGGCATTGCTGACATCATCGATAACGTATCGTAAGGTTTGTTGCTTCGCGTCGACTTTTTCACGATGAGCATTGACTCTATCCTGCTCGCAGCGCAATAAAATACGTTGATTGTGAGATATGCGGTCAGATTCATCAAATATGACACTATCACAATACCTATTTTCCAAACTTAGTAACGTGTCTACTGTAGATTGTGCGAGCTTATATTCAGGTGAGATTAACCATCGATTAAAGCGAGCTTCAACATTGATTGAGACCTTCCTTGAGATCTCAACTACTTCAGGGGTATAACTTTTATTTGCTAACAACAACCGTGACTTTCCTTTGCCGTAAATGCTCTTGTATCGGCATATCCTGCCTTTATAACAAAACTAATATTAATAGAAATTAGAGATTGGTTCACGAAATTGTTTCAATAAAATTAAGGATATTTAGTTATAGTGCGTTGAGAGTGGCTAGTGTGTGATATGTAGCCGGATATACTTTTCTGGAAAGCTGTATTTGAACCTTTTCTTCGTCGGTAGGTGTTTTTTCGCCTGCTTGCAAACTTTACTATCTCCAGACGTTCTCACCTTTTTGATTCTTGCATAACCTTTAGAGTGCTTCATCTCAATCATCAGATCGCAATAACCCTCGAAATCAACATTACTCTTGTTGAGCCCTTTCATGACGGTGACTTTTATCTTTTTAGCTACAGGATTAACCAATGCATCGTCGGGAAAAGCGACTGGGGATAAAAAACATAATAGTAATACTAGATATCTCATACTGCTCTCTCTTTGTTGAGGGTGAGAACAGTATGCGGAGATTTAAGAGAAATGAAGGATTAACTTAGTATGAGGATTGGCCAACTAACGCGTAACTCTCAACGATTACGCTTTCTTTGAGCCTTTAGACTTAAAACCATTATGCGGGAACACGTTACGAATACGTTGCTGTACGTTTTTAGGAACATCTTTAGTGAACTTGAGATTGTAACCAGAACGTTTTGCATACACTTTTAGCTCGCCTTTAAAGGTATTGTTATGACCAATCTCTTGAAGGTTGTGCTTAAAGCTCGGTGGAAGATGCCCTTTAACTTGTTCGATCGCCCCGTCGCTAAATTTAATTTTCAATACCGGTCGATCGACTGCTACTAACCAAAAAACTAATACCGCACCGATTAAGATTACGTACATCATAATGTCACCACTACTGTTGATGGTTATTTATCGTCAGAAAGGAGCTTGCTTAAGTCTTCTTTGAGGCTAGTCACCGTCTTGCTGGCCTGCTCACTACGAGACGCTTCGCTAACCAAATACTCGATGGCATCTGAGAGCGTACAACCTAGCTCGTTCGCACGTTGAGATAGCTTTTCCCATACACGGTAATCAAGGTCGATTGATTTCTTCTTTGTATGAACTTGTTCAGCATTGAAGTGGCGTTTTCGCTTAGCTCTGATCGCTTGTTTAAGCTTGTTATCGAGCTCAGGAGACATGTTGTTAGATATCCACTCAAGGACACCTGTAGGTTGGTGTTCAAGCTTCAATAAGGCTTTAACAGCAACGTCAGATTCACTTGAATCTATGTGGCAGGTGATCGACTCGCCTTCTTTCCATTTTTTGACCAGATAGTTCCATTTCCAACCACATTCCAAGTTTTCAAGTTGCTGATATTTCATGTCTAATCTCGAAAGTTAATCCTAGTGACAGCGTAACCCAAAATAGGCTATTTAACAATTATTGTCTTGAAAGAATAGACCAAGATCATACTTATATTAGCTTAGTGATTAGTAACTACAACATAGAGCTACAAGCGAGATCGGTTTTTCTATATACTCCCTACCTCATTATCATAATCAGAAACTTAAATGACTCAAGTAGATTGGCGACATGTTACGCCTCAGTACGACGAATATAGCGCTCAATTAGAGCAATTCCCTGACATCTCGCCTTTCCCGTTTTCAGATATTCAACATAGATTCAAAGATGCGCTAACCCGCTTTGTTCGCTTGTCTAACCTTTCGCGCGTTTTACTGGTAAATGCTCCGGACAATTCAATCTATCGTCAAATGATTGTTGAATCTCTAGTCACTGCTTTAGATGATCACACTCTGCCGGTTATCAAAACTGAGTCTTTAAATGCTGCCTCTCTATTTGACCAAGTTCAATCGAAAGACGGTAAGGTTATTGCGACAAAACCTGGCCTACTGGCTAGAGCAAACAACGGTTATCTGATCGTTTCAGCAAACCTGATCTTGGCAAACCCAGGAAGCTGGTTACTGCTTAAATCTGCGCTGCTTGGTGAAGCTGTAGAGCCTATCAGCAGTAACCCTGAACACTTGAATCAGTCGCCAACCTTACCTCTTACTTACAATATTAAGTTAATTGTAGTTGGAGACAGAGCTCAACTAGGTGACCTTGATTACCTAGACAGCGATATTCAAACCGGTTTTTGCCTATTCAGCGAAATTGAACAGGACATTAAGCTCTCAGAAGACACTCTGACTCAATATCTTGGTTACCTTAAGTGGCTTCAACAACGCTATGAATTACCAAACATCACGCAACAAGCGTTGACTGGCATTCTTACTGCCGGAGCAAGAGAAACCGAAGATCAAAGCTATATCCCACTGTGCCCTATTTGGCACAACGCGTTATTGAACGAAGCTTTGATTGAAGCCGACAATGGTGAGATTGATATTCACCATATCCAGCAAGCTCAACAGCACAAATACAACCGTGAATCTTATCTACCAGAACGCGCCCTTGATGATATTCGTGATGGCCAAGTCATTATCGAAACTGAAGGTGAACAAGTTGGTCAAGTTAATGGATTGACGGTCATCGATGTACCGGGACACCCAATATCGTATGGTGAACCTGCACGAATTTCCTGTGTTATTCACTTTGGTGATGGTGATATTGCCGATGTTGAGCGCAAAGCCGAGCTGGGTGGTAATCTTCATGCTAAAGGCATGATGATCATGCAAGCATTTGTGAGCAGCGCACTAAACCTTGAAGATCCATTACCATACGCAGCTTCCGTAGTATTTGAGCAGTCTTACTGCGAAGTAGATGGCGATAGTGCTTCTCTTGCGGAGTTGTGTTCTCTGGTTAGTGCTTTGTCTGAATACCCTATCAATCAACAAATTGCGGTTACAGGTGCAGTTGACCAATTTGGACGTGTGCAAGCTGTTGGCGGGCTAAACGAGAAAATCGAAGGCTTCTACCATGTGTGTAAGCACAACGGCTTAACAGGCGAACAAGGTGTGATCCTTCCAAGATCGAACTTAAGGCATCTTGCACTAAAGCCTGACCTTATTGAAAGCATTAAGAATGAAGAATTCCATATTTGGTCTGTGTCTAATGTAGACGAAGCAATTCCTCTCATTATGAACAAACCATTTAGAGACGATGAACAAGAAAGCGTTCTGAGTAAAATCGCGGAACGTATTGAAAACTTTGAAAGACATGAGCACCCTATTGGAATCGTTGGACGCATTAAAAACTGGTTTGTCTAGTACTGATCGGACTTGTTTAGCGTACACCTGTTCACTAATATGCACCTATCAAAAATCGGAGTAATTGATAATGCAAAACAAACGTGATTCTTACACTCGCGAAGAGCTTCTAGCATCAAGCCAAGGCGAACTATGGCCACAAGGCCCTCAACTACCAGCACCGAACATGCTAATGATGGATCGCATCACTAAGATGTCTGAAACTGAAGGTGATTACGGTAAAGGTTTAGTTCTTGCTGAGCTGGATATTACTCCTGACCTATGGTTCTTCGATTGTCACTTCCCAGGTGACCCTGTAATGCCTGGTTGTCTAGGCCTTGACGCAATGTGGCAGCTGGTTGGTTTCTACCTTGGTTGGGTTGGCGGCGAAGGTAAAGGTCGTGCTCTAGGGGTTGGCGAAGTGAAATTCACTGGTCAAATTCTGCCTACAGCGAAAAAAGTAACTTACGAGATCCACATGAAGCGTGTTGTTAACCGTCGTCTAGTTATGGGCCTTGCGGATGGTCGCGTACTTGTTGATGGTAAAGAGATCTACGTTGCTAAAGATTTGAAAGTTGGCCTTTTCCAAGATACGTCAGCATTCTAATCTAATAGTTAGATTTTTAGTAAAGCAGCCCATGGCTGCTTTATTTTCGTTCCAATAAATTTAGTTATAGTGCATTAAAGTATCCCGTATTAAGCTTGAAACAGGATAAATCCACCAGCGATACGCTTATGATAGCGAAACTATAATACTTTATAGCTCTGGGGAGCTTATCACTCGTCTGAAACTAACAAGGCTCCAGCCGTTGTAATCAACAGACAATGGAGCCCTGACCTTGAATTCTTTACGCCCTATCTACTTATAGAGACCTGATTGCTTGTCATCTTTGGCGTCACGCCATCCACCTAACCAATAAGACCGAGAATCCATTTGGCTATATGGGCAAGCTTCTTGCGACCGTCCATTTAAACCAGCCTTGTAGCCTTGAGATTGTGCTCGTTCTAGTCGATCACGCTTTTGTCTCTTCATAGTGCAGTCCTCATACGGGTGTTCCATTTACTAACATACAATGATTACAACTTTACGGAGTTTTTGTGACTCCAACTTTAAGAATCGGTCAAATTTTCACTTTTCTCAAGGCGAAAAAAAGCCCGAGTTCAGAATTGTGAACTCGGGCTCAAGAGATAAAATTATTTAAATTTTCTGCGGAACCCTAATAGACCAAGCACAGTCAAAGTTAACCAACCTAGGCTACCACCTTGGCGCTCAACTTTCTCGGTGTCGGTGCTACGAGTTACTACGCTATCAATGTCAGAGCCAGTGTCATACCTTGCTCCCTTGATTGGGATAAGCTTAACAGCTACAACCTTTTCGACTGCGTTAGATGAGGCACCACCACAGTATGAGTTGTGTGATGTTGTGTCATAAGGCTTATCATTACCGTCGACTGTACATTTGATAGCCGTTGCTGAAATCACGCCAGCATCATTGATATCCGTCGCATCAATGATTCTAAATTGGTTATTGTGACTAGACGCATCACCATCATTTGTTAAGTCATCTAACCACCATGCTTTACCACCAAAAATATCAACACGGCGTTCATCAGTTGAAGACGGGAGATCGTAAGGGTAAATAAAGCCTCTATGTCTTCTTTCGCTGCCATCGACTTCACGCGTCGTTTCCGCATCGATCTGGCCAACAAGTTCATTGTAATTATTTACCGCTTTAGCTTCACCGCTTGAGCCACTGAAGAAGATACCGCCAGACAAATACGTTGCTGTTGGGTTTTTAGCATCCGTTACAATAAAAGGCTTATTACCGGCACTACCATTTTCAGGAACATAACCGTTACGTTTTGAATATCCAACTGCAAACAAGTTGTCGTTAATATCGGTTGCTACTGAGTTACTGTATCTAGCATCATCGTTAGATGAACCAGACTTAACCTCTGCACCGCTAATTTGTGTAGTTGTCCACGTTGCCGTAGCGAGATCGAGTGAAGTACTCACAAAGACACTTGCATTCATATCTTGTAGATCGCCGTTTCCATCAGCAGTATTATAGCCTACACCATAAAAAAGAGAGTCCGATTCAACAATTGAACGCATGCTGCCTTGGGCAAAATAATCGCCCTGTTGAGCGTTACCAGATCTAATCCAGTCGATCTCTTTCGTTATTGTGCCATCCCAAATAGCCGCCTTTGAACTAAACGTTGTATCTGACGTATCCGTTTTAGCTCCTTCCGTAGATACACTACCTACATTGTAAACTTTGTCGTTACTTGCTTTGATAGCGTGCCATGCACGAGTTTCCGAAGTGCCTGTTGGCCCATTTGGTGTAGTTGTGAACATCGCGTTATTACGAATACCACCTTCAGATTTAACCCCCAAAGGCTCAACTTCATCGGCATCGTTTATATAAAGCGAGTTAATTACCGTATTGCGGCTATCAAAGGTTTCGCCACCTTCAACAAAGGCTTTCGCATTGACATGAGTAAGGTCATTTCTTTCCTTACTCCAAGTGTCATTCCAACGGTTTTCAGCCCAACTTTCACATGTAGAATATCTCAGCTCTCGATAACAATAGTTTTCGAAATCATCACGCTCTTGAATGTACTGAAATGGTGCATCCATTGCGAATGGTACTTCTTCACGATAACTTACCGCTTCAAGCGTATCGCGAGTCTCACCAGCAAGTTTAAATGCACTATCGGTACAGTTGGTTGCAGCTGAATCGAAGCAACCTAACGCAAGCTCATTCGTTCCGTCTGTCGCAACACCAGGTTGAATCGCCACACCATAGATTTCAGAGGCACCTGTAATTGAAGGAGTGACTTCAACGACCTTGTAAAGCGCAGCATTGGCATTAGTTGCAGCAAAAACTAATGCTGCAACTGTTGTTAATTTAAATTTAGTACAAGTCATTATTACTTCTTAACTTTCCTGTTGTAGTGCCTCGAGCTCTTCCCAGCGCTCAAAAGCAACTTCAAGCTCCTGCTCTGCTGCAGATAGCTTATCTAATACTGGTTGTGTCTGCTCTACAGATTTTGAAAAGAAGCTTGGATCGTTGACTTCTTCCTGAAGAGTTTCAATTTGAGTTTCCAATTCTTCTAAACGCATTGGAAGCGCTTCTAGTTCTCGTTGTAGCTTATACGATAACTTCTTAGGTTTAGCCTTAACTGGCGCAGTTTTGGGAGTTTCCTCAACTACTTTCTCAGGCTTTGATGGCTTTTCAACCTGTCGGTACTCTAATGCTTGCTTTCTTTGCTGCTGAGCATCGTGGTAACCACCAACAAATTCTTCAATAACGCCATTACCCTCAAAGATCCAACTTGTCATCACTGTGTTATCAACAAACTGACGATCGTGACTCACTAAAAGCAGCGTACCCTGATAGTTGGCAAGCAAATCTTCTAAAAGTTCCAAAGTTTCGATATCTAGATCGTTGGTTGGCTCATCGAGAATCAACAAGTTGTTCGACTTAAGGAAAATACGCGCCAATAACAGACGGTTTTTCTCACCACCAGATAGTGCTTTAACAGGAGTGCGAGCACGTTTTGGAGAGAATAAGAAATCTTGTAAGTAGCTTAGAGCATGACGCTCACGGCCACCTACGGTCACTTCTTGCTTACCATCCGCGAGGTTATCAATTACAGACTTCTCAGGGTCTAGAATTTCGCGGTATTGGTCAAAGTAAGCGACTTCAAGCTTAGTACCACAATGCAAACGACCTGAATCAGGCTTAAGCTGGTCAAGAAGCAGCTTAAGTACCGTACTCTTACCACAACCGTTAGGACCAATCAGAGCGATACGATCGCCACGCATGATGTTGAAGCTGAAGTCCTTAACAATTTCTTTGCCTTCAAAGCCAAAGTTAAGATTCTCAGCTTCAAATACAATCTTGCCTGAACGCTGGCCATCGTCGATTTGGATAATCGCTTTGCCCTGCACTTCACGACGGTTCAAACGTTCTTCACGTAGCTTCTTAAGCGCACGAACACGGCCTTCGTTACGAGTACGACGAGCTTTGATGCCCTGACGAATCCAAACTTCCTCTTGAGCAAGCTTCTTATCGAATTCAGCGTTTTGCATTTCTTCAACACGAAGCGCCTCTTCTTTCTCAACAAGGTAATTTTCGTAATCGCCCGGGAAAGAGCTCAATTTACCGCGATCAAGATCGACAATACGTGTTGCCATCGATTTAATGAACGCACGGTCATGCGAGATAAAGATGATTGAACCGCGGAAGTCTTTCAGGAAGCCCTCTAACCATTCAATGGTTGCAACATCCAAGTGGTTAGTCGGTTCGTCGAGTAGAAGCACGTCAGGGTCACATACAAGCGCACGAGCAAGTGCCGCTTTACGTTGCCAACCACCAGACAAATCTGTCAGTTTGGTTTCAGCAGTCAGCTTAAGTGCTGCCAATACGTTACTTACACGATCTTCAAAACGCCATGCATTAGCATGATCCAGTTGTTCTTGAACGCGAGTAAGGCGGTTTAGATTCTTTTCACTTGGGTCTGTCGCGATGAGATCCAGAAGATCATGATAGATCTTCAGCTGTTCGCCGATTTCAGCAAGGCCACCAGCAACATAGTCATAAACTGTACCTTGTTCATTACGCGGTGGATCTTGTTCTAGACGAGACACAACCACATCTTGCGTGATTTGCATCTTACCGTCGTCCATGATGATGTTTCCAGATAGGATTTTCATCAATGTCGACTTACCAGCGCCATTGCGCCCTACTAAACATACACGTTCGTTTTCTTGCAGCACGAAGTCCGCACGATCTAATAATGGGTGATCACCAAACGCTAATTGCCCATTATGAATTGTAAGTAATGCCATTCTTCTTTAACCAATCATTAAGTTCTAACAAGCCAAATGGCCAGTTAAGCTCTGAGCTTTGAGAAAGGTCAGAGCTTTCAAATTTGAGCACCGGAATAGTGACCCCGTAACGGGAAAAGAGCTCATCATCAAATGCAATGTCAACAACGTTGACGTGATGGCTAATGTTTAACTGTTCCGTGAGTTGGAATGCCATCTCACATAGATGGCACCCTTCTGTACTGTAGAGAGTCAGCACTATATATCCTTATACGATCTCTTAACTATTTATGTGTAATCAACCAGCAGTTATGAATGTGCTTATTGCGAGAGAAGTCCAATGGAAGTGTCTTCGCTGAGATATTCTGAGCCTTAAGACCTAACTCATCTAGAGCTTCCAAGTCCATTTTGAAGTGACGCTTGTTGTTAGAGAACACAATCGTGCCTTCTTCACGAAGAAGACGTTTAAGGTTTTCCATCAGCTGAATGTGATCACGTTGAACATCGAAAGATTGATCCATACGCTTTGAGTTAGAGAACGTAGGTGGATCGATAAAGATCAGATCATAAGAACCCTGCTCTTTAGCTAGCCATTGTAGACAGTCAGCTTGAACAAACTGATGTTGACGACCAACACGACCGTTAAGCTCCATGTTCTCTTTCGCCCACTCTAGGTAGGTATTAGACATATCAACAGTAGTTGTAGAACGAGCACCACCCACAGCAGCATGAACAGATGCACTTCCTGTATAAGCAAACAAGTTTAGGAAATCCTTACCTGCGGCCATCTCACCGATACGACGACGAGTGATCTTATGATCTAGGAACAACCCGGTATCTAGGTAATCATGAAGATTAACAATCAGCTTAACGCCATACTCGTTCACTTCTAAGTTCGATGAGTCTTGAGCCAATTTCTGGTATTGAGAACGGCCTTTCTGTTTCTGACGAACTTTAAGCACAACGTTGTTTGCTTCTACGCCTGTTACTTGAATAGAAGCACGGATGATATCGGTTAAGCGACGTTTTGCCTTCTCTTCCGGTACATCTTTAGGCGCTGCGTATTCTTGAATCACAAGGTGACCTGGGTATACATCAATCGCTACATTGTATTCTGGTAGGTCAGCGTCGTAGATACGGTAGCAATCTAATTGCTCTTTCTTAGCCCACTTGCCAATTTTACCGATGTTCTTTTTAAGACGGTTCGCGAAATCAGGTGCAATCAATTGTTCTTGCTCGCCTGATGGACGCTCTGACATCGGACGATCTGAAATTGAGTAGTTCTTTTGGTGACACGGTAACGCACCGTTGTTCAACTTGAACTGTTTATCTGCACGCATGCGTAAGCAGCTTAGTAGCTCGTCTGAGCTAGAGAAGATAGATGCGTTACAGCCACCAAATTCAGCTTTAAGCTGTGCACCGAATGCTGTGTAAAGTGCAATAAGACCCGGCTCGGTACCAAGACGTTCACCGTAAGGCGGGTTAGAAACAATCACACCATCAGTAAACTCTGTAGGACGCTTAAGCTTTGCAGCATCGCCTACTTCGAATTCAATCAACTCTTCAACACCGGCACGACGAGCATTGTCACGCGCAGTTTTGATCATACGTTCATCATTGTCGTAGCCATAGAACTTACATTCCACTTTCTTAACACCACGACGACCTTGAACGTTCGCTTCAGCTTTCACTTCAGCCCATAGCTCTGGTTCGAAATCTTCTAGTGATTCAAAACACCACTTCTGACGTTTAACACCTGGAGCCATGTTTGCAGCCATCATCGCCGCTTCAATCACTAACGTACCTGAACCACACATTGGATCTAGGAAAGGCTTAGTTGCGTCCCAACCACTACGAAGAAGGATTGCAGCAGCTAGTGTTTCACGCAGCGGAGCACGACCTGATTCTGGACGGTAGCCACGTTGGTGAAGACCGCTACCCACCATATCAACACCAAGAATCGCTTTATCACGGTGTAAACGAACGTGGATACGAATGTCTGGGTTCTCTTTGCTAATAGAAGGACGAGGTAAAGACTTCTTCTCAAAGCAATCAACAACGGCATCTTTTACTTTCATCGCACCGTATTGGCTATTACGGATTTCGTTGTTCGTACCATTGAAGTCAACAACAAAACGCTTAGAGCTATGGAATTGATTTACCCAGTTAACCGCAGTGGTTGATAGGTACAAATCCATGTCGTCCATACAAGTGAATTCAGAAAGGACACGTACAAATCGAGAAGCCAAACGGCTCCACAAACAACAACGATAAATTTGCTCATTGGTGGCTTTGAATTTAACACCTGCTTGAACAGGTTTTGCGTTTGTAATCCCTAGTTGGGTTAGTTCTTCAACTAATAAATTCTCAAGGCCATTTGAGGTAACCGCTAGATATTGATTCATAGTGTTCTTTTATTGATAAAAATGAGCTCGATTATACCTGAATTTGTTACTAGAGCATCACACTAAACTCGTCTTTTCATTGAATCTTTCTTCTAACTGGCTAGCAAACGCGCAGTGTTGAAGCGATCGCTTACCCACATCCCCTTAGAACATAAGACTTATCAAACCAACTTCATTTCTGACCACTTATTAACCAAAGTAGCAATGTGAATTTATATTCACCTCAAAACTGGTATATACCAAATGAGATTTATGGATGAAATTTAACTACAAAAGACCAAAAACAGGGAATAAAGACGGTAGATTTACTCTTCTGGCGATGAAAACGGGCAGAAATTAAGGTGAAAAAATAGTCGTAAGTTCACTATTTAAATGGTTAAGCCGTGATGTATTTATCAGGATGAGGTTTTTTAGGCACAAAAAAATCGGCTAATGAGCCGATTCTGAGGAAGGTTTATACGTTTGTGTGCTGCGATGCGTGGTTGAAATGATGTGCTAGATTAGAGGTTAACCTACCATCGCTATGTGTGTCTGATGAAGGATAGCGTTCGCGTCTACCATTCTATCGTGCATCACCTTGATTGAGTCTCCAAATCGCAGTCCTTTTGAAGGCGTTAACAAGAACTCTTCTAGGTCAACAAATGCACATAGGCTCGCACACTCTCCCACTTCTAATACAATGAAATACCCTAAGCTATGCTCGTTATTCATTTGTACAATATCCCCTTCTTGAGGATATTCATGGCCAGTACCTTGTGAGTCGAAGAACCAACTCTTGGGCTGTACAGGCTTATGGAAACGCTTTGCTGCCACACAATAGAGTGCTAATTCAGCTTGACGAGGCTCAGACAGTTCTAAGCCAGAAATTTGTTCTTTGAAGGTTTGGTATGAAGATGCGTCATCAACGGTGAATTCATTATCTCGAAACGCGCAGTCCACCAGCTTATTGCGGACCAGATTCGTTTTGAAAATCATATCCTCTCCGAGGTTTAGCATTAATGAACATTGCTGCTCATCGTAATACCAACTCCATGTATCGCTAGGTTTAAGCATCATTTCGTCTCACACTGTTGAACCATTCCATTAGGTAAAACGCAAAATTACCTTCAATTACAGTAATTTTACTGAGCAATAGGCAAAAAAAAAGAGGAAATGAATTCCTCTTTCTTGTCGCTTTTCTCTACAACTCAGTGAGTTACAGTGTCTCTTTTATTAAGACGATGCCAGATTGTCGCTTTTCAGAAATAAAAGCGTCTTGCCGTTTAAAGATTTTTAACGATGTCACCTACAAGGCCTGGACCTTTGTAAATGAAACCAGAGTAAACTTGTACAAGCTTAGCGCCTGCCATCATTTTCTCTTTTGCAGCAACATACGAGTCAACACCACCTACTCCAATGATCGGCAGTTTGTCACCCAGCTCTTCGTGAAGTTTACGAACTACTTCAGTACTACGAGATTGAACAGGACGTCCACTTAGGCCACCCGCTTCATCACAATCTTTCATACCTTCAACGATTGAACGATCCAATGTTGTGTTTGTTGCGATCACACCATCGATCTTATTTTTGATCAATGATTCACAAATTTGGCGAATTTCGTCGTCGCTTAGATCCGGAGCAATCTTAAGAGCAAGAGGAACATATTTACCATGCTTCTCTTCCAGTTCAGATTGTTTCGTTTTAAGTTCAGACAATAGATCGTCTAGAGCTTCGCCGTATTGTAGAGAACGAAGTCCTGGAGTGTTTGGTGAAGAGATGTTCACAGCAATGTAACCAGCGTATTGATATACCTTCTCCATACAGATCAAGTAATCTTCAGCGCCCTTTTCAATTGGTGTGTCTTTATTCTTACCAATGTTAATGCCTAAGATGCCATCGTAGTTCGACTTCTTAACATTCTCAACAAGGTTGTCGACGCCTAGGTTGTTAAAACCCATGCGGTTGATGATACCTTCAGCTTCAACAAGACGGAATAAACGAGGTTTGTCGTTACCCGCTTGCGGACGTGGAGTCACTGTTCCTACTTCTACGAAACCAAAACCCATTGCGCCAAATGCATCAATACATTCGCCGTTTTTATCTAGGCCAGCAGCAAGGCCAACTGGGTTTTTAAAAGTAAGACCCATGCACTCTACAGGTCGGTGAGGTAATTGTTGGCGATACAAAAGATCAATAGGTGTGCCTGTGAAGCGCTTGAAATTTTGAATTGCAAGATCATGTGCCTTTTCGGCATCAAGTTGGAAAAAGCCAGTTCTGGCTAGACGGTAAAGCATTGTGCCTCCGATAGAAAAAAGCCCCGTGTAAACGGGGCGCTATTATTTACTTATTTACCCAACTATTCAATCTATTACTGTCTGTAAGGGTAAGATAATCAAGTTTGCTAACGAATGAGCTTCATTATTAAGCAAACGTTATCGTTTCTTCAAGTTATTAAGCCATTTCTAATCTCAACCTTAGTACAGCCATCAGGTCACTTAACAACAAACAACGTTTGCGTCGAAGTTTGTTCTTCAAAAGTCGTTAGGCCTATTGTTTCCACTTTACCGAAACGAAAAAGGCAGACCTTTTGGCCTGCCCTTATACTTTTTCGTCTTATCTAGTAACTAGTCTTTTGACATGCAGTTTAGATTCAACAGCATCAATTCACGCAGTGCTACTGAGAACTTAGCAAACTCATGAACAGAACCTACTTTGAATTCGTTTAGGATGCTTTCCCAACGATGTAGAGAAACAGAGTTACTTTCCATCCAGTCATCAAGCGCTTTAATCACATCGATATCTGAAGCACAACCACAGTTAAGTACTTGACCAGTTAACTGGCGTTGCTGCCAATCCAGATCTTCTCTGAATGCTGCACGCGCCAGTGCTTGCCAGTTGTTGTCTATAGCTTGGCCATTGATTTGCTTCAAGAACCAGTGCAGTGACAAACGGTCGCCTAGGTTGAAGTAAAGCTTAGACGCTTGCTGTACTGTTTTACCCGTTTCACGAGCCACTGTAGATATATCCAGTGCTGAGTACAGGCTAGACAAACGAGCCACTGAATTAGCCAGCTCAGCGTTTACACCTTGGTCAATCCATACTTGAGCCATTGCTTGATGCTCTTCTACTTCTGAAGCCACTAGGTTTTCATCCAGCTTCTCAGTAATTGCGACGACATCACCTTGGTAAAGCTCAATCAATGCATTCACTGACTGTTTACCGGTACGGTTTCTTAGCAACCAGCGTGCTAGACGACGAAGCGTACGACGTACATGGTAAAGCAATTCGTATTGAGCTTCAGAACTTGAGATGTTGTCCAGTTCACGGATGCTCTTCAATACCTTACCCAGGCCGTAGATTTCACGTGATGCCGCGTAAGCATTCGCAATATCAACAATGTTCGCGCCCGTCTCTTCTTGCAAGCGAGTCACGAAGTTACAGCCCATCTCGTTAACCATTTGGTTAGCAAGCGCAGTCGCAATGATCTCTGCACGAAGTGGATGGTTATCCATGTGCTGAGAGTAGTTACGGCGTAACTCTGTTGGGAAGTATTGCATCAGTTGTTGAGCATGGAACTCATCATTCGCAATGTCATCACTCACAAGATCTTCTTTTAGAACCATTTTACCGTAAGCGATCAATACTGATAGCTCTGGTCTTGTTAGTGCTTGGCCCTGCTTCTCACGTTCTAGCAGCGTTTCGTCATCTGGGATGTATTCCAAACCACGGTCTAAGTACCCGGCTTTTTCCATTGTGTGGATAAAGCGGATTTGCTCTTTCACTAAGCCTACACCTTGATGCTCAGTAACAGAGATAGACTCAGCTTGGCAGTAAGCGTCGTCTAGTACGATTTCACCTACTTCATCTTCCATAGATTCAAGAACTTGGTTACGTTGCTTAACGGTAAGATCACCATTAGACACCAAGCCATTCAAGAAGATCTTAATGTTAACTTCGTTATCCGAGCAATCTACACCACCAACGTTATCGACAAAGTCAGTATTAACTCGACCGCCCGTTAGAGCGTATTCAATACGACCCAATTGAGTCATACCCAAGTTACCGCCTTCACCAACAACCTTAGCTTTCAGGTCACGGCCATCGATACGTAGCACGTCATTTGCACGGTCACCCACATCGGTATGAGTCTCACTAGAAGACTTAACGTAAGTACCAATACCGCCGTTCCAAAGTAGATCAACTTTCATAGACAAGATCGCTTTGATCAAGTCGTTTGGTGCCATCGATGCTTTCTTGGTACCCAGCATTTTCTGAATTTCAGGTGTCAAAGAGATAGACTTCGCTCGGCGAGAGAAGATGCCACCACCTTGAGAAATCAGGTCTTTATTGTAATCTTCCCAACTTGAACGAGGCAGATTAAACAGACGGTCACGCTCTACCCAGCTTGATGCTGATTCTGGATTCGGGTCAATGAAGATGTGCATGTGGTTAAACGCAGCTTGCAAGCGAATGTGCTTAGATAGCAGCATACCGTTACCAAATACGTCACCCGCCATATCACCCACACCAATGGCAGTGAAGTCTGTGCTTTGACAGTTAATACCCATTTCGCGGAAGTGACGTTTAACCGATTCCCAGCCACCTTTCGCCGTGATACCCATGGCTTTGTGGTCGTAACCGTTAGAGCCACCCGATGCAAACGCATCACCTAGCCAGAAGTTGTACTCTTCAGCTACTGAGTTCGCTAGATCTGAGAATGTCGCGGTGCCTTTATCGGCTGCAACAACCAAGTATGGGTCATCTTCATCGTGACGAACAACGCTCTTAGGTGGGATAACCTCACCTTCAATGATGTTGTCTGAAACGTCTAGCAATGCACGGATGAAGCGCTTGTAACAACGTTGACCTTCAGCAAAGATCTCGTCTCGGCCAGACATCATGTGTTGACGCTTACAAACGAAACCACCTTTAGCACCAACCGGTACGATAACCGTGTTCTTAACTTGTTGCGCTTTAACTAGGCCTAGAATCTCAGTACGGAAGTCCTCTTGACGGTCTGACCAACGTAAACCACCGCGTGCTACTTTACCGCCACGTAAATGCACACCTTCAATGTCTGGTGCGTAAACGAAGATCTCAAACGCAGGAACCGGCGCAGGGATATCTGGAATCTCGCTTGGTCTCATTTTCAGAGCCAACCAAGGTTTAGACTGCTTATTCTCGTCTACTTGGTAGTAGTTAGTACGAAGCGTTGCAGTGATCATTTCCATGTAGCGACGAATGATACGATCATCATCCAAGCTTTCTACATGATCCAACTGTTCAGTGATCTTCTTAATAAGATCTTGTTGGCCTTTTACGCTGCCCTTCAGTTTCGGGTTAAAACGCTTGCCGAATAGGCTCACTAGCCCTTTCGCTAATTCTGGGTAATGAGACAATGTGTCTTCAATGTATTGTTGGCTGAATGGGAAACCAACTTGACGCATGTAACGAGCATAAGCACGTAAGATTGAGATTTCACGGCCAGAAAGACCAGCGCCAAGTACTAAGCGGTTGAAACCATCGCTGTCTAACTCACCCGCCCAGATTGCCGCAAAGGCTTGTTGGAAAAGATCGCGAGCTTCACGAAGATCAATGGTCTTATCGCTCTTGTGCAGCATAGAGAAATCAAGGATCCAATAGGTCACACCGTTGGTTTTACGCACTTCATATGGAGATTCACCGATAACGCGTAGGCCAAAGTTTTCAAGCATTGGCATAACATCAGAAAGGTGAATTGGCTCATCGCTGTGGTAGAACAACTTCAAACGAACGGCTTTTGAATCTGCCGCTTCTTCTTGAGGACGGTAGAAAAGCATACCCAGTTTGTTGTCTTCACTTAGCGCTTCTAAACGTTCAATGTCGGCAACAGCAGAACCTGGCATCATGTCTTCTTTGTACGAACGTGGGAATGCACGCATGTACTCTTTCGACAATGGAAGACCTTTGCTTTCACCGAAGTTTGCAATGATAGATTCAGACAGACGGTCATCCCACGTAGACGATACTTCCATTAAATTTTGCTCAATTGTTTTCACGTCCACATCCATGTTGTTGTTATCAACACGAACAATATAGTGCGTTCTTGCTAGCGGGCTTTCAGAGAAGTACGTTGTAAATTCAACCTCTTCTTCACAACCAAAGTACTGTTTCAAGATGCGCTGTGTTTGGCGACGAAGCTCAGTGTTGTAACGATCTTTTGTTACGTAAACCATGCAGCTAAAGAAACGACCAAACGGGTCTTTGCGAACAAACAAACGCAGGAGATCGCGATCTTGCATTTGTACTACGCCCGTACCGACTTCTAGTAGCTCTTCTTCTCGAGCTTGCAGCAGTTCATCACGTGGGTAGTTTTCAAGAATGTTGTGCAGCGCTTTGTAAGAGTATGAACCTTCACGGTAACCACTCGCATCCAAAATACGTTCTACTTTCTCGCGAACAAGAGGAATCGTTTCAACGGTTTGGTTATAAACGGCAGATGTGTAAAGACCAGTAAAGCGGTGCTCACCAATGACCTTACCGTTCTTATCGAACTTCTTAATACCAATGTAATCGTTGTAAGCTGGGCGGTGAATGCGTGAAGCCGTGTTGCCCTTGGTTACGATAAGCACATAAGGCTTTTTCGCTTCAAGACGTGCCGAATCAGAAAACTCAGATAGCTTAACGTTACGTACACGATCTGAGTTCGCAAACAAACCAAGACCTTGCTCCTTGGTCGGTTGCAGTTCAGTGTCGCCGTTAACTGAAACTAGGTCATATTCCTTATAACCCATGAATGTAAAGTTGTGTTCACCTAACCAACGAAGAAACGCCAACGTTTCATCAAAACGTTGGCCATCTACAGGAATGCTCTCTTTCTGCTTTTCTACTTGATTGGTTACTTCTTCAAGTCGTTCTACCATCTTCAACCAATCGTTCACAACTAAGCTAGTATCGGTAAAGATATCCAGTAGCTCCGTTTTAAGAGCTGTCATTTCAGCTTTACTGCTAAGACGGTCAACCTCAATATGGAAAAGCGATTGGAATGCACCTTCGTTATTGCTTACACCGACAACACTGCCCTTATCTGAGCGAGAGATTTGTGTTGGGTTATGAAGCATAAGGTGAGAAGAAAGGTCTAGGCGAGTAAGTGCCATTTTTACGGAATCAACAAGGAATGGGCTGTCTGGAACGACTATCTCAACGATAGTATGAGTAGACTGCCAACCTTGACGACTTACCGTCGGGTTGAAAACGCGTACAGAGATTTCGTCGGCTTTCTTTTCATTGATGTGATGCCATAAGCTAACTACAGCACCGTATAAATCGGATTCGTTTCTCTGAGTCAGATCGTCGTGAGAAACGTTACTAAACAAGTGTTGAGCAAGTTGAGTTACGAGAGGTCGATGAGCAAGGTCAAGTTTGTCTTGAATCAGCTTGTAAACTTTTTCAAGTAAAACTGGAACCACAGTTTCACGTGCGGTCATAGTCACACTCCACAATTAGAATTATATTTTATTATTAGGGGGATCACTTAATCTGGTGTTTGAAACGTGCCGTTGAGCGCTTTTCTACTAACGAGTTAAGCAAAGGTAATGCATTCATTTATTGTAAAAGCATTATTGAAAAATAGTTAATTGTTTTGGAGGTGGTAAGAGCTGAAATGTTTGATTATGTGATTAAGATTCCTTTTAACTCACTAGGCATGCCAAGGTTTACAGAGCTTCTAACTTAATAAACTTATTTTTTTGGTCAGTTGTCAGCCTAAACTGCCCTCTAACCCCTATTTGTGTAAGAAATGGTCTGAACCGAGTTGCAGGTAACTGTAAGCGTAAACCTGTTGTTGTTATCACTTGAACTTTACTTGCGGCGCCAGAATAGCTGGCCAAAAACTGCTGATATGAGATGTTAAGTTGGAAAATATAGCGATTCATACGATACCTGTATAAATATACAGTGCCAGTGTTTTTTGGCACTTTTAGATGTCTGACGGTGAAACTGAACTTGAAGCTGCTCTAGCTTATCGAAAATTCGATGAACCAGAAACAAAAAATCAGTGGCAGATATTCTCTACCACTGATGACCTTTCGTTGTAGCAAACAGTTTATTAGTAAACCGCTTATTAGCAAACAGTTACCTGAATGCGCGCTGACTTAAGCCTCTAGTGCTTTCGTCACTTTCTCAAACAAGTCTTTTGCTAGGTTGTCCATGTTCTTTAACGTCTCTAGTTCTTTTTTGATAAGAGCTTGACGTTCATCATCGTACTTACGGAACTTAAGTAGCGGGTCAATTAGACGTGAAGCCACTTGTGGGTTGCTGCTGTTTAGCTCACGTAAGATCTCGCCAGCAAATGCATAGCCTTGACCAGACTTGTCGTGGAATTGAACCGGGTTCATGTTTAAGAATGAACCGACCAAGTTACGGGTACGGTTCGGGTTCTTCAAACTGAACGCCTGGTGCGACATCGACGCTTTGATCACTTCAAGTGCGTTTGAACTTGGGTTTGTACCTTGCAATGCAAACCACTTATCCATAACAAGACCATCGTGTTTCCACTTGTCACTGTAATCCACCATCAAGGTTTCACGACATGGTAGTTGTGCACTGTTTGCCGCGCCCATTGCTGCCATCGTATCTGTCATGTTATTCGCTTGTTGATACATCGCAACAACCAAGTCATTACCCTGCCCAGTATGAGCTAAGTAACTTAAGCAAACTTTACGTAGAGTACGCTTACCAATCGAATCGTGATCGATCGTGTATTCTGTTAGTGCGTGGCTGTGATAAACCGCCGCTAACTCGTCTTCAAGTTCTGCAGCTAATGTAACTTTCATCGAGTTAAGAACCGATGCGACCGCATCAATATCAACACGCTCATACCAACCTGATACTTCATTGTGGCTTGGTAGAGAGAGCATTTCTGCAATAAACGCAGGCTCTAGTGAATCACTCAGCAGTACGCCACGGAATGCATCAACAACAGAATCAGAAAGCTCAAACGCTTGACCCTGTTGAACCTTCTCAACGTTACTGCGGATGTACTTCGCTAATAGCATTTGACCCGCATCCCAACGAGAGAACTCATTGCGTGCATTTACCATTAGGAAGATCAGTTCTTCATCTGAATAGTTGTACTCCAGTTTCACTGGCGCAGAAAATTCACGAAGTAATGATGGGATCGGTTGCTCAGAAACGTTTTCAAACACGAACGTTTGCTCTGCTTCTTTCACATCTAATACATTATGAACTGGCTTACCGTTACATTGTAACTCAACAACTTCACCCGCAGCTGCGTACAGCTCGATATCAAGAGGAATATGCAGAGCCTGCTTTTCCGTTTGCTCATGAGTTGGCGCTGTTACTTGGCGAGTTGTTAATGTGTACTGTTTCTTCTCTGCGTCGTACTTACTTTCAACAGACAGCGTCGGCGTACCAGATTGGCTGTACCATAAACGGAACTGAGATAGGTCGATGCCCGACGCATCTTCCATTGCCGCGACGAAGTCTTCACATGTTGCAGCCGTACCATCGTGACGTTCGAAGTAAAGCGTCATGCCTTTTTGGAAACCGTCTTCACCCAACAATGTGTGGATCATTCGGATCACTTCACTGCCCTTTTCGTACACAGTCAATGTGTAGAAGTTATTCATTTCTATCACTTTTTCTGGACGAATTGGGTGAGACATCGGACTTGCGTCTTCAGCGAATTGTGGCCCGCGAATAATACGAACATTGTTGATTCGGTTTACTGCGCGAGAGCCAAGATCAGATGAGAACTCTTGGTCACGGAATACCGTTAAGCCTTCTTTCAGACTTAACTGGAACCAATCGCGACACGTCACTCGGTTACCTGTCCAGTTGTGGAAATATTCATGGCCGATTACTGCTTCAATACCTAGGTAATCTGTATCCGTTGCAGTTTGGTCGTTTGCTAGAACGAACTTCGAATTGAATACGTTCAAGCCTTTGTTTTCCATCGCACCCATGTTGAAGAAATCAACGGCTACGATCATGTAGATGTCTAAGTCGTATTCAAGATTGAAACGTTCTTCGTCCCACTTCATTGAGTTAATCAAAGAAACCATCGCGTGGCTCGCACGGTCTAGATTGCCTTTATCAACAAAGATTTCTAGGTCAACTTTACGACCCGATTGTGTAGTGTATGCGTCACGAAGTACATCAAAGTCACCCGCTACTAAAGCAAACAAGTACGCTGGTTTTGGATGTGGGTCTTGCCACTTCACCCAATGACGACCGTTTTCACCTTCACCTTCATCTACACGGTTACCATTACTTAATAAGAATGGGTTCTCTGCTTTGTCTGCAATTACCGTTGTAGTGAATTTCGCCAACACATCTGGGCGATCCATGTAGTAAGTGATACGGCGGAAACCTTCAGCTTCACATTGAGTACAGAACGCGCCACCCGACTTGTACAAGCCTTCAAGTGCACTGTTCCCTTCAGGGTTAACTTCGGTAACGATGGTTAGAGTAAATTCTTTTGGAAGGTCATTCAGCGTAAGTTGAGTTTCAGACTGCTCGTACTGAGTCCATTCGTTGCCTTCAACCAAAACAGAAACCAACTTCAAGCCTTCACCATCAAGTACTAATGTCGTGCTGTCTTTCTCCTGCTTAACACTAGAAACAGCCGTAACAATGGATGCTGAGTCGTACAAATCGAAAGTAAGATCGATTTCAGAAATCGTGTGAGATGGTGATTGATAATCTTTACGATACTTGGCTTGAGGTGTATGTGCCATGACGGGTTCCTTTTTATCGTTATACGTAATTATTTTTTAACTGTATATATCTAAAGGTTGAGCGCCAATAAAACAAGGGGAATATTAAAAAAAGGAGGCATTGTAAGAAAATGCCTCCATGTTTTGCTATTTTATCAATCAAATCAGACAGGAACGCCTAAGAAATGAACTGTGCACAATATTATCAACGAGTACGCCGTTACTGCTAAAACTCACGATTATCGAATGCGATTGAGTACCGCAAACATATCTCCCTCTTCACCTTGCAGCGTTAACACATCGCTGTTCAGTGTATATCGAGTGCCGTGTTCACCGTTCTCATAAAGTAACACTAGTTGATCGCCTTCTGTGTAATACACCCCGCGACGAATGACTTCACCACCTTCTTCATCTGATACTCGGAACATGAATATAAAGTCCGGCTGAAGGACTAAATCCATTTTTTGAATGTTACTCGCACGTAGATCGCTTCCAGACAGTTGGGCACTTGACCAGATTCCCGCCAATGCATTTGGCAAGGCCTTAGTGAACATAACACCGTTAAGATTCAGCATGTTGTGATTACTGCTGTACGCGTAAACCTGAGGTTCTGAGGTATTCAAACCCAAAATAATCGTGTCTTCATTGGCGTTATACAAACCTTCCCAATGATCGACACTGTAGTCTTTCTTTTGGATATCGATAGTGAATGAGTAGTTTGAATCAAGAGTGAGCTTGATCGCTCTAAAGTTTTCAGTGCCTTGCTCAGGATCAGGATTCATCAAATACCAATCACCAAGCAGCAAAGGAAGGTCAAAATGAGATAGATTACTATCACTTTTTGATTGTTGGTTACTCGAAGCGACCTCGCTCCCAAAAGCCACAAAACTTAAACAAGATAAAAATAGTAGAATCCATTTCATAAGCGTCCCCTCGTTTTCTTTAAGCTTAGGCACGTAATGAATAGAAAGCGAAAAAATATGATCTAAGTCACTAAATTTTAAGTGCGAAGTAACTTAAATGTCATTATCACTCGAAAAATAATACTTAAGTTTAGTTATTTTTACAGTGTACTTCACAGCCGAAAATCAAATAACAGTGGTTCTGCAGCAAGTTAAAAAGCGAGGAAGCATGCCGTTAACATGACATTATTCGAGGCAAGAACACAGGTACAAAAAAAGCGAGCCTAAGCTCGCTTTTCAAATAGTACGTCTTTAAACAATCACCTTATAACAGGTATTTTGTTTATTTCTTGATCATATCCAGCATGATAGCAACTGATTCATCAAGATAAGCATCCGGGGCTTCGTAGTCTTTTGGAATATCATCCAACGTTTTAAATGCCTCTAACTTAGCGGCTTTTTGACGTTGATTGATACGATCTAGACGAAGCGCATCCGCATCATCGCTCTCTTGCTGACGTACCTTTTCATTCAAAGAAAGGTCGTTATCGTCTTTATCTGCCTTATATTTTTCAATATCTTGCGCGATAAAGCCAAATTCCATGTCTGTCGCAATACGAGCTTGGTGTTGAGCTGTTAAAGCAGCAATTTGCTCATCGTTACGCTGTAACACTGAGTAGTTTACTTTATCAATGCTGTCCCAAGGTAGAGCATTGTCTTCAACACTTTCACCAGTATCTGCCGGGTCTATTGGCGTTGGGTAAGCAATATCAGGTACTACACCTTTGTTTTGCGTACTGCCACCATTGATTCGGTAGAATTTCTGGATTGTGTATTGAACGTAGCCCAACTCTTTATCGAACAAATCATAGATATGATTCAAAGAACGATGTTGTTGTACCGTACCTTTACCGAAAGAGTTTTCACCTAGGATGATTGCACGACCGTAATCCTGCATCGCTGCTGCAAAGATCTCAGATGCCGAAGCACTGTAGCGATTCACCAATACCGTTAACGGACCTTGGTAACTGATTTCACCATCAGTATCGCTGTTCACTTTGACACGACCGTAGCTATCACGAACCTGAACAACAGGCCCCTCTTTGATAAATAAACCAGAGAGTTCGGTTGCTTCAGTCAGTGCACCACCACCGTTGTTTCGCAGATCAACAATAATACCTTCAACACCTTGCTCTTTAAGCTCGGTGATCAGTTTATCGGTATCTTTAGAAAGACCAACATAGAAACTAGGTACTTCGAGTACACCAATCTTCTTGCCATCTTTCTCGATAACTTCTGATTTAACAGCGCGGTCTTCTAAACGAATCTTATCGCGTACAATTGTGACAACGTGACTTTTTGCATCTTTACCGTCTGGCAAGATCTGTAGCTTAACTTTGGTCCCTTTAGGGCCTTTAATAAGTTGTACTACATCGTCTAAACGCCACCCGATAACATCAACAATTTCTTCGCCATCTTGACCAACACCAACAATGCGGTCTCCATCACTCAATTGTTTGCTGTTTGACGCAGGGCCACCAGCAACTAAAGAGCGAATAACGGTGTAGTCGTCTGTCATCTGAAGTACAGCGCCAATACCTTCTAGAGATAGATTCATCTCAGATTGGAATTGTTCTGCATTTCTTGGAGAAAGGTAGCTGGTGTGAGGATCAACTTCACGCGCAAATGCGTTCATGTAGATTTGGAAAGCATCTTCATTATGCGATTGCGTGATACGCTTCATCGCATTGTTGTAACGCTTTTCCAAAACTTCTTGAATCTCTGGCCATTCTTTACCAGTAAGTTTTAGATTCAACGCATCGTATTTAACACGCTTCCTCCAAAGCTCATTCACTTCGGCGATATCTTTCGGCCATTCCGCTTCATTGCGATTGAGCTCAATACTTTCATCGGTATCAAACTTAATCTCAGTGTCTAGCAAAGACAGCGCATACTGAAAACGTTCAAAACGCTTCTGCATAGAAAGATTATAAACATCGAAAGCAATCTGGTTATTACCCGCTTTCAGCTGATCATCAATTTGAACAGATGATGAGGAGAAAGAGTCAATATCAGCTTGAGTGAAGATATTACGATTATAATCCAGCATCTCTAAATAACGATTAAAGATAGCTTGAGAGAAATCATCGTTGAGATTGAAGTGTTTATAGTGAGAACGAGTAAATCGAGAAGTAACACGTTTACTAGCAGTTTCGTGTTGGGCCTCAGGAACGAGTAAAGGTAAATCGTCCTGATCTAATTTGGCTTCAAGAGCCTGAGCTGAAGCTGCTAGACAAAAGCTAGCAGCAATCAGTGTCAATTTTGAACGGCATTTCATGCGTAGGAGTATCTCCTTTAAGCGCGCAAGTGCTCCGCTTTAACAACCATTTGTAGGCCGTTTGCTAACTGAACACGCACATCTTCCTTATTGATTTCAACAATGGTCGCAGCCATGTTTCCTGTACCCATGTTCACATTTACTTCTTTGCCAGCGATGAATTCGTCAGCGTTCAAAGCGCGTGTTTCTACAGGCTTTTCTACTTTCGGTGCTTTAGGCGCTTGACGACGAGGCTGTTGAGCTTTCTTCGCCTTAGGTTTCGCTTTGCCTTCTTCACGAGCTTTCTGTGCTTGTTCTTTACGACGAGCCTGAACTTTCGCTTTGCTTTCTGCAAGTGTAGCTTTAGCGTGCTCAACGTGCTCTTCTTCTAACGTGCCACACGTGTTGCCGTCTAGGTCAACACGTTCTGCGCCAGCTTTTACGCCGTGCAGGTAACGCCATGATGATGTGTACTGTCTTAACGCTGCACGAAGCTGAGTCTTACTTACTTTTTCGTCTTCATTTAGACGTTCAGCAAGATCTTGAAAAATACCAATTTTAAGTGGCTTCGCTTCACCTTCTAGAGTAAAGCATTTAGGGAAACATTCAGCAATATATGCGATAACTTCTTTGCTGTTTTTTAACTTTTCAGTGTTTTCCATGTGGGTTCCTGGTTTTTGCGGTTTTCCGCGAGCATTAAGAAAATATTTTTACGTATTATAGAGAGATGCTTGGGAAAAACCACAGTAAGAGAATAATTTATGCCTTGTTCGCGTGCGAATTAAGCAGCTTTTCCACTTCTGCCATGAAAAATGTCAATCCGTCCTCGTCAATTTGAGAAAAACGACCAACATTTGGGCTATCAATATCAAGAACGCCCGCGATTTTTCCGCCAATCGAGAACGGAATAACGATTTCTGAGTTACTTGCAGCGTCACAAGCGATGTGACCTTCGAACTCATGAACATCATGAATGCGCTGAACTGTATTCGTCGCAACCGCAGTTCCACACACACCACGCCCGACCGGAATTCGCACACAAGCAGGTTGACCTTGGAAAGGGCCCAGTACAAGTTCGTCTTTTTCCTTAGCTAAATCCTGCTTCATTAAATAGAAACCCGCCCAATTCAAGCCATCCAATTCCATGAATAATAATGAACTGATATTAGCAAGATTAGCAGTTAGATCGGTTTCTGATTCAATTAATGCAACGGCTTGTTTGGTTAAGCGTTGGTAATGTTCTATTTTCATATTAACTTCCAATTAAATTGAGACTTCCATTATCAAGAGAACGCAGTAGAATGCGGCCATCAAACTAAATAGGACTTATTCTCATTACAATGAACAATTCAGAAGACACTATTAGCCGTTCTTGGTTAATAACTCAAGTAAAAAAACACAAGTCCAAATTACTGTTTGCTAACATTATTGCCATATTTGCAACTCTCATTAGTGTCCCTATCCCGTTGCTCATGCCATTAATGGTTGATGAAGTATTACTTGATAAGCCCGCTTCAGGCTTAGAGATGATGAACCACCTACTTCCATCTTCATTACAAACACCGACTGGCTATATAGCACTAACTTTGTTGTTAGTGATTATCATGCGCTCCGTTAGCCAAGCGCTGAACATTCTGCAAGGGCGCCAGTTTACGCTTGTGTCCAAAACAATTACCTATCAAATGCGCAGCAAGATGATAGATAAGCTTGGCCGCATCAGTATTCGACAATACGAAACCAAAGGCAGTGGCGGTATTAACGCCCACCTAATAACAGACATAGAGACAATAGATAAGTTCATTGGCTCGACTCTTTCTAAATTTATCATCAGCTTCCTGACCGTGTTCGGGACAGCGATCGTGCTGTTGTGGTTAGAGTGGCGTTTAGGATTGTTCATTTTATTGGTCAATCCTGTTGTAATTTATTTCTCCCGTAAACTAGGCAGCAGGGTCAAACACCTTAAGAAATACGAAAACCAATCTTTCGAGCGCTTTCAAAACCGTTTGGTGGAAACCTTAGACGGCATTTACCAACTGCGTGCGGCGAATAAAGAACGTATCTTTCTCGATGAACTTAAGGTTCAAGCAAACCAAGTAAGAATCGATGCAGACAAATACGCTTGGCAATCTGAAGCTGCTGGCCGTGTTTCGTTTCTGCTGTTCTTACTAGGTTTCGAGCTTTTCCGTGCCGTCGCTATGCTAATGGTGTTATTCAGTGACTTAACCATTGGTCAGATTTTCGCGGTATTTGGCTACTTGTGGTTCATGTTAGGCCCGGTCCAAGAGCTACTAGGGATTCAATTCTCTTGGTATAGCGCGAAAGCGGCACTACAACGCATCAACGATCTTCTTCAGTTAGAAGAAGAGAAGCGCCCTATCAGTAAAGTGAACCCATTTACTGAAGATCAAGAAGTGACAGTTGACATCGAAGACGTTACATTCTCTTACACATTAGAAAACACTGTTTTAAATAGGCTATCGCTGCACATCCCTGCAGGTAAAAAAGTCGCTTTGGTCGGTGCGAGTGGAGGGGGTAAATCTACGTTAATCCAGTTGCTGATTGGGGTTTACCAAGCAGACTCAGGTTGCATTCGCTATAACGGTGAAACAACCGATGACATCAGCTTTGATGTAATACGCAATCAAATTGCCGTTGTTTTACAACAACCTATACTCTTTAACGATACATTAAGGCATAATCTGACCCTTGGTGCTGAATACGACGAAATGTCGTTGTGGCGTGCGCTTGAAGTCGCTCAAATGCAAGATGTCATCAAGCAACTGAGCAATGGCTTAGATACACAAATTGGTAGGAATGGCGTTCGACTGTCTGGTGGTCAACGACAACGCTTAGCAATAGCTCGTATGGTGCTGAGCAATCCTAAGTTTGTTATTCTTGATGAAGCGACATCTGCACTCGATACAGCAACAGAGTCAGCACTGCATAAAGCGTTGAGCGAGTTTTTGAAAGATCGCACAACTTTGATAGTGGCTCATCGATTATCAGCGGTGAAACAAGCCGATCTAATCTATGTTTTAGAAGATGGACAAGTCACACAGACGGGAACACATGGTGAATTGGTTGAACAACAAGGACTCTATCAAACACTCTACGGCAGTGTGCAATCGCACGCCTGATGTTTGTGGCTCTGAGTCTTTAAGTCGGGTTGCTAACCTAACTTACGTTTCAACTTGGGAGGTCGCGTGACCTCCCCATCCGTAACCAACCCTTTATCAACAAAACACCAATGCGACAGCAGCTCAGTGCGTCTTTGCCAGGGCTGCGAACTTCCCGTAGATAAAATGGACATCCCTTTAGGGAAATCAGCTTACTGCCCAAGATGCGGAACTCAGCTTTATAGAGGCGGTACCCCTAGCCTCTCTGGAAACCTAGCAATCGCAATTACCTGCTTATTGCTGTTTATCCCATCGCACTTTTTTGAATTCATCAGTATTCGCCTGATTGGCGTCATGATACCCGCGACGTTACCATCGGGTGTTTTTACCTTAATGGGCGAAGGCTTTCCTCTACTTGGTTTGCTGATCCTGTTCTGCAGTTCGATCGCTCCGTTGCTCGTGTGCACCTCGGTACTCATCACTCATGCATCACTGCGTCTTAAGATCTTCACACCCTTTCGTTATGCATTAGCCATTATTCAGACTCTCAAACATTGGATGATGTTGGATGTGTTTCTGGTAAGTTTGGCGGTCTCATGTTTCAAACTGCAAGATTACTCTGACATTTTCGTCGGCCCTGGTTTGATTGGCCTGATTCTTCTGCAGCTTTTCAGCGTATTACTAGTAAGCCGTATCAGTGTACGTCGCTACTGGGAAGCTTGGGCAAAAGAATCCGAATACTCTTTTGCTGAGAGTAAGAACGTACACTGTCACAACTGTCACCTATCTCAGCCTGACGGTCATACTTGTGTGCGTTGTCACCATGACTTATACCACCGCAAGCCCTACTCTATACAGAAAACTTGGGCTCTGCTATTTGCCGCATCCGTGGCTATCGTGCCAGCCAATGTCATTCCTATTTCTATTCTTATTACCAACGGTCAAAGGCTAGAAGACACCATCATTTCCGGTGTCGCTTCGCTGATTAATAGCGATATGTATGGCATCGCTGCGATCATTTTCATTGCCAGTATCGTCGTGCCAGTCGCGAAAATACTGGGCCTCGCGTACATCTTAATCTGTATCAAGATGAAGCGCGCCGTTTACCACAGGCAACGTATGACCATCTATTTCATCGTGAAATGGGTGGGGAAATGGTCGGTAATGGATCTGTTCGTTATTTCGATCATGATGACCTTGGTCGACCGCGGGCAAATTTTAAACTTTACACCAGGTTATGGTGCAGTCGCTTTTGGCGTCGTAGTTGTTCTCACGATGCTAGCAGCGGAAAGCTTAGATCCTAGGCTAATTTGGGATAACTACACCTCTAAAGATGAGTCAGTGAATGAACAACGATAACCAATCACAAACGTCATATTCACCAGAAGTAAGGAAAAACAAAGGCATCTCACCTTTGTGGATTCTGCCGATATTAACCGTCGCATTAGCCGGTTGGTTGGTCATGAAATCGATCCACGATGCAGGCCAACGTGTGCAGATATACTTTTCAGATGCCGCAGGTTTAGTCGCAGGTCGAACAACGATTCGTTACCAAGGCTTAGAGGTGGGTATGGTGCGCGACATCACCTTATCCAAAGATCTATCGAGCATCTATGTCGATGCTGACATCTACCCAGAAGCGAAGAAACTACTATCAAAAGGCACACGTTTTTGGCTCGTAAAGCCAACCGCTAGTTTGTCTGGTATCTCTGGGTTAGATGCACTTGTTTCAGGTAACTATATCGCTATACATCCTAGCGAAACTAAAGAAGAGCCAGAAACCGTTTTTCAGGCTTTAGAGTCGTCCCCTTCTGATTTGCTGGCTTCTGAAGGTCTAAACATCTCATTGACGACCAAAGATCTAGGTGGTGTGTCTGTTGGCTCTCAAATCGTTTATCGTAAAATCCCCATTGGTGAGGTTTACAACTACCAGCTAAACGACAACGCTAAATCCGTAACCATTCAAGCGTCAATTAAAGATGAATACAGCCATATCATTACCGATCAAAGCCGTTTTTGGAATGTAAGTGGCTTAGGTGCCAGTATTGGATTTTCAGGTGTTGACGTGCGCTTAGAAAGCCTCAGTGCGCTACTTGGCGGTTCAATTGCGGTCGACTCTCCGGGAGAAGGTCAGCCTGTCGAGATGAACACCAAATTCAAACTTTACCCAGATTTGAAAACAGCAGGTCGTGGTATCTCTATCAAGATCGCTGTTCCCGATGATAACAAGATCAGTGCAACGGGCGCTCCGATCATGTATCGCGGCATTGAAATCGGTCAAATCACTGATTTATCGCTAAGTGAAGGGCGTGAAAACGTCGTTGCATCTGCCGCTATCCAACCGGCATTCAGTGACTTTTTAAACAGCGGCAGTAAATTCGTTCTAGAAGAGGCTGAACTGTCGCTTACTGGCATGAAAAACATTGCCAATTTAGTGACAGGTAACTTTTTAACCTTGGTACCGGGTGAAGGTGAAAAGGCGCGTCGATTTACTGCAATCCGCAAAAATGAATTCAGTCAGGAACAAGAGAAATCCGTTGCGATTCGCTTAACGTCGAACAATTCGTTCGGGTTAGATGTCGGTACACAACTTCTCTACAAAGGCATTGCCGTTGGCTCTATCATCCATGTGGGATTAGTTGATGGTGTTGGTACGGGCTCTGACAAGCACGAAGTGTTTATGGATGCGCTTATCGATAACGAATATGCGCACCTAATCAAAAGCCACAACCGTTTCTTTGTGACAGGCAGTGCGACCGCAGAGCTGACCGAATCAGGTCTAAGTGTTACGGTTCCACCGGCAAAGCAGCTTCTTACTGGCTCGATCAGCTTTGTGAGTGAAGGTAAACCTGAAGCTCGAACTGACTACCAACTTTTCCAAAGCAAATCGTTAGCAGAAATCGCTAAGTTTAATCAGTCAGGATCAAAGACGCTTTCGTTATTTGCTAGTGAGTTACCTTCAATTTCTAAAGGCAGCCCACTGCTCTACCGTAACCTACAAGTGGGTAGTATTTCGGATTTTCAGCTTGCAGATGGTGGTGTAAGAATCAAAGTCACGATCGAAAATCGTTACACGCACTTACTCAATAAACATACCGTTTTCTGGAACCGCTCAGGCGTTGAGATTGATGCTTCGCTATCGGGTATTAGTATTAAAGCAGCACCCGTTAAAACGCTAATTCAAGGTGGCATTGCTTTTGATTCGCTTCCCGGTATAGACAATAAGCTTGGCGATGTGTGGAAGCTGTACAAAGATTCTAAATCCGCTCGAAAATTTGGCCGCGCGATTACGATTACCTCTTCTGGCGATCAAGAAGTCAGCAAGGGTATGGCGATCAAATACCAAGGTGTCACTGTTGGTGAGGTTACTTTGGTGATTCCTAACTTCAACAAAGGCGGCATTGAAATTACTGCGCGTATTTTACCTGAGTACGTCGACAAGATTGCCGTGACGAACAGTCACTTCTGGTTGGCAGAACCTGAGATTGGCCTTAATGGCATCAAAAACGTCTCTGCGCTGCTCTCTAAACACATCAACGTAGACCCGGGCAAAGGTGAAAGAAACACGAAATTTGAGCTTAGCAAAGGACCTGTGCAGCCTGAAGGCAAGATATTCCAACTGCAAAGCGAAACGCGCGGCTCAGTATCTGAAGGTACACCTATCCTATTCCGTGAACTAGAAATTGGCAGTGTTATAGATGTTCAGCTGGGCGAGTTTGCTGATCGCATCATATCTACGATTCAAATAGAACCTGACTACGCGTATCTAATCCGCGCAAACACCGTGTTCTGGAACGTGTCGGGCGTCGATGTCTCTATCGGCCTGTCAGGCGCAAACATCAAAGCCGGAACGGTAGACAGCTTGTTAAGAGGTGGTATTACATTCTCAACGCCACCGACAAATGAACTTCAACCAGTAGCAAGCGAAGATCAGTCTTTCTACCTCTATCCTCAAGCCGAAGATGAGTGGAAATCATGGAGAACCGCAATTCCTCGTCCATAGAGTGAACTCTCTGACGTTTCTGGAAGATTAATTCTTCATCAAAATGCAGCCATTAGGCTGCATTTTTGTTGTTTGCTGCAAATATGGTTTAGGACGGCCTCATTTTGCTTTAAACTCCCCGCATTAATGCAATAAATCGAGATACTCTTTTGCACGCTAACGTATATATTCCTGAAGAATTCCTAACGCACATCGAAGCAATCATGCCTAGTCATCTAGATATGGCTTCTTTTGTTGCGTCATGCCAAAAACCACTTCGTAAAAGTATTCGAATCAACACATTGAAAATCAGTGTTGAAGACTTCCTAGTACGAGCAAAAGAGAAAGGCTGGGAACTGGAACCTGTACCTTGGTGTGAAACGGGCTTTTGGATTACAGCGGACGAAAGTGAAGCGCCACTAGGTAATACGGCAGAACACATGTCTGGTCTTTTCTACATCCAAGAAGCCAGCTCGATGATGCCACCCTCGGCACTTTTCCAAGGCGAAGCTGATTACCAAGCGGTGCTAGACACTGCGGCTGCACCCGGCTCTAAAACAACACAAATCGCTGCGCTAATGAATAATCGCGGTGTATTGGTTGCCAATGAGTATGCAGCAAGCCGTGTGAAAGTCCTTCACGCTAACATCGAACGTTGTGGCGTTCGTAATGCCGCTCTAAGTAACTTTGACGGTCGAGTTTTTGGTGGTTGGTTACCAGAACAGTTTGATGCTGTGTTGCTAGACGCACCCTGCTCTGGCGAAGGCACCATTCGTAAAGATGCCGATGCGATGAAGAACTGGACGTATCAATCAGTGGTCGACATTGCCGACACGCAAAAAGATCTGATTGAAAGTGCATTCCATGCTCTTAAACCTAATGGTGTTTTGGTTTACTCAACGTGTACGCTTAGCACCGAAGAGAACCAACAAGTGTGTCATCACCTAAAAGAAACCTTTGGTGATGCGGTTGAATTCGAATCTCTGGAATCACTATTCGACAACGCAAAAGCAACCACGACAGAAGAAGGCTTTCTTCACATCTTCCCACAGGTCTATGACTCTGAAGGTTTCTTTGTTGCACGTATCCGTAAACTAGCGTCTGTTACTCCACCAGAAGTTAAAAAACGTATGGGTAAATTCCCATTTGAAAAAGCATCAAAGAAAACTCAGCAAGAAGTCGCTGAACAACTAATGAGTACTCTCGATATCGAATTGCCAAGCGATACTCAGGTTTGGATTCGCGACAAAGACGTTTGGCTATTCCCAGAAGCGCTAGAGCCGATGATCGGTGAGTTCCGTTTTTCTCGCATGGGAATCAAGATCGCTGAAACCCATAAAAAAGGTTACCGCTGGCAGCACCAAGTAGCGACAACGCTCGCAACAGGTAATGAAGCTAATGTTGTAGAGCTTAGTATTGAAGATGCTCGTGAATGGTTCATGGGCCGCGATGTTCGCCCTGAAAACTTGTCAGGAAAAGGTGAAGTACTAGTGAAGTACAATGGTGCAATCATCGGCCTTGGTAAGTGGGTTGGCAACCGAGTGAAGAACGGTTTACCACGCGAACTCGTGCGCGATAAGAACCTTTTCTAAAAGCGTTCGCACTGAGTACACCTTAATAAACAAAAAGCCCAAACAACGTTAATTGTTTGGGCTTTTTCTATTCTATCGGCCATATAAGTCAGTGTGCGAGCGCTTGTAAATCAACAGCTAATTATATAAATATCAATTCAAGTCACTATTTCCAAAAAGAAAAATCGCACTTTAGAGAATCTAAACTAGACTTCAATCTAACAGTCAAAAGATTAAAACGATTAGCGTAGGCTCTTCGGAGCCCTTTCCCCTAAGCCCAAACAGGAAGGTTTGGGCTTTTTTTTAACCGAAAGGACCGCTTACTTAACTAAGCTGATACCTTCTTTGTCGATAGTGATCTTGCCAGATTTGTATAGACCACCAATTGTCTTCTTGAACGTACCTTTGCTGGTTCTGAATGCAGAGAAAATAACTTCAGGAGAAGACTTATCATTCAAAGGCAGGTAACCGCCTTTCTTCTCAAGCAGGTCAAGAACCTTAGTGCTTAAGTCATCCATCTTAGCCACACCAACCTTCTGAAGAGACAAATCAATCTTACCGTCTTCTTCACGAACGTTTTTAATGTAGCCTTTTAGTGTTTTACCAATGAACAGCTTACCGATGATGTCAGATGGGAAAATCATACCCCAGTGTTCACCGTTCACGATCGCTTTGTAACCTAACTGGCTGCGCTCAGCGATAATGAGATCGACTTGCTCATTTTGCTTATAAGTCGCAGGCGTGTTGTCTAACCATTTGTTGAACTTCGTTGTACCAACGATACGGCTCGATGCTTTATCGATATACACATATACTAAGATTGACTGACCTTCGTTTAAACGGCCACGCTGCTCGCTGAAAGGAACAAGAAGGTCTTTACCTTTCACGCCCCAGCTCATGAATGCACCAGTGCTGTTAACACCTTCAACCGTCATCAAACCAAACTGGCCTACTTGAGCTATTGGTTTTTCAGTCGTTGCAGCGATCTGGTTGTCAGAATCTATGTATAAGAAAACATCTAGCTTTTGACCAATTTCAACACCTTCAGGAGTAAATCGTTTCGGCAGCAACACGGTTCCATAGTCGCTCGCGTCAAGGAATACACCGAAGTCTGCTTGTTTTACTACTTCTAAGTTGTTTATTTGACCAATATTAATCATCAAGGTTGTCTCTACTTTAAATTTGGCGGAGATTATACGTGATCTCTGATATGCTTTCGCTAGTTTCATTCATATTTTTACATTCTAGGAGACATCGTTGATCACCGTTGATAAACAAGATGCGATAACACTTAAAATTAACCATGCCATGGCTAAGACCAAAAAGCTCGACATGGACGTTTATCTATTCATTCCCGGTGAACTTGGACTGACTCCTGAAGTGCTTTCTGAAAGTGCCTTTTTCTACAGCTCAATCACTCAAAAACGTGCCTACTATAGTGACAAAACACTTTTACCTTTGGTACACAGTCGCTTGGCAAAACGTGGACGCTTATCTACAACACAGTATCGTGTCAGTTTGAGTCTGTTTGCCTACCAATATGTTATCGCGTTAGATAAAGCAGTCAGCAGCTTAAATAAAACTGATAGTGACGACGTAACGGCTGATGAAGTAGATGAAGTCATTGAATTGGCTTTAGATATCTTGAAGAAGCTACGCCGAAGCATCCCTTACGAAGAAAATCTCAAGCGCTACTACGCTAATATCGATAACTACCTATCTTGGTATACCGAGCAAAAGTTCCTATCGCTAGTTTCACACATGCCACGAGGTAGTGAGTATTCAACGATTAAAGAACGACTCTTAACGCTTTGTGATAAAGAGACCGCGCACCGTAAACTGAACCGCTACAACTCAGCAAGAGTTCGAGAGGACGTTACCCGCTTGAGTAACAAGATGCGTTTGCTGCGTCGTTTGATTGAACACCCTATCGTGCTTAAAGAAAAGACAACGTCGATGGGTAAGAACGTTAAGCGTGCCGTGAAAGGCATCGCGACCGGTTTGGTGATGGTTGTCGTGACCACTACTGTGATCTTGGCTCGTGACTTTCTTGGTGAGATTACCGCCTCTTTCATCGTGGCAATGTCTTTCATTTACGCACTGCGTGAGATCTTTAAAGATGACTTGAGAGACATCCTTTGGCGCTGGCTGCGTAAAGGCAAGCCAAAATGGAAGCGTCGTTACTATGATCCAACGACCAACAAGTCAGTAGGCCATAAACTGGAATGGTTGGACTACGCAAATTTTTCTAAGCTTGCAGATCGCATTCAGTCGATCCGTAAAAAGCGTGTGGTACAACGTGAAGAGCAAATCTTGCATTACCGCTCTCATACTGAGATGTCGACATCGACCTTTATGAGTGGTTATGAGGAGACTCGTGAAACGTTATCGATCAGCCTAAGAGCGCTGACACGGTTGATGGATAAAGGCTCAAACAAGATCTACCGCTTGAATGAAGGACAAGTGAGCCGCGAATCAGTAGAAAAGCGTCATCTTCTCAACCTGATCATTAAAGAGAACAACCATGATAACGAACCAACCTACTACCGTTGGAAGATCGTTATGAACCGTTCAAAAATAGTTGATATTGAGCAGATCACTCAAGAGTCATAGAGCCGTTATAAAGTTCTCTATAACGGTATGTGGAAACCATTCACATACCGTTGTTTTATCTCTTCAACGTTACCCATGACTTCTAAACCAAAATCTATTATTTAATCGCTATTTTCTTGAAGGGACTTTCTTAATTGAAAGCGTAAGCGTGAACTCCGCCATCGGCTCGTCACCATGTAAAGATGGGCAAGTCGCGATAATGGTTACGGGTTGATTGACCCGTTCTCCGGTCGACATGGTTTCTGCCAGCATAGTGTTGATCAGCTCACCGTCGTTACAAGTGAAATGCACATCACCTTCAGGGCGCTTCAAAAAGTTACCCGTCACCTCTTTAAAAGCCAACGAGATCTTTTCACCTTGCTGCTGAGATTTGCTCATCGCAAGAAACCCACCCGCGACATCCGCACCTACAGCCAAAACGCCAAAGTACATACTGTTAAGGTGATTCTTAGTACGCCTTCTAAGCGGGATTTTCACTTCAACATGTTGGTTGTCCAACGCGAGTAGTTTTGGTCGGCACAACCAGATAAGTGGGACTTTGAAAAAGCCAAACATGCTTAAGTAGAAATTTGCTTTTTGTAGAGGGGTCAACATTCGAATTACCTAGCCAAGTTAGTCATCAGACCAGTTAATCGACTAGCGATAAGAATGTCAAAAAAATGTTACAAAAAAGAGATATCATCGCACAATGATATCTCTTTCATTCTCAAAGCATTAGCGCCTTAAGTCGGCTTATCAGGCAAGCTAATCGATTTACGCAGTCACGACCGTTTCTACGCCTTCAAGATCAGCTATGTAACCTTGTAGACGTGGGTAATCCACTAAGCCTTGAGTTACTAGCAGCACTGGCTTCTTCGCGTTCAGGGTTGCTTTAACAATCATATCCAACAAAGTAATGACCGCCTCATTTTGTGGATCAAAAGCGTGTTGCTGAGCTTCATTGTGTTTGTCTACGCCTAAAGTGAAAGACGCTAAGCTATCAACGTTTACCACTACACCATCGAAGTAATGCAGTAAACGTTCGCTCAGTAGCACTGCAGACGGCACATCGCACGAGAACAGTACTTTCAAACCGTTAAGGCCGCGTGGTAGCCCTTGCTCGGCAAGCAGGTCAATAATCTTAGCGGCATCGCTTAACGCACGAACGTAAGGCACAACTACTTCAACGTTGATGCCCTGCTCACGTAATGCCTTAATAACCTGACATTCTAAAGCGAAAGCCTTGCTGTATTCTGGTGTCGCGTAACGAGCAACGCCACGAACACCTAGTGCAGGGTTAATCTCTTCTGCTTCACAGTTCCCGCCAAGCAGCGAACGGAATCCATAGCTGTCTGCACTGCTTAATGCGATACGAACAGAAGTGTGATTTGGCTGAACGGCAGCTTGAATGGCAATCACTAAGGTCGAAACAAAATGCTCATCGACTGTTTTATCGCCAAGGATCGCTTCTAAAGACGTTTTTTCAATATCAGTCAAAGTATCTAAGTGACTCTCGATACTTGGGTGGTAGAAGACACGATCCATCACTAATTCTGATAATGAAACGTATAAGTGGTTAGAATTATTATTATCGTTGTAAGAAGGCAGCACATCACCTAAGACGAGTTCTGGGTGCAAAGTGCTTTGATTTTCTTGAGTCATTGCTGCTCCAGCATTTTTATGTTGTGTTCAAACGAAAATACCGATAGCTGCCTGTTAATACAAGTGAAAATCCCTTATTTGACGCTGGCCTGCTGATAAAAATAAGAATATTAGCAATAACTGAGATAACTTTGACTCAATAGAGTTTATTCCTCTGTTCAATTCCGTTATCTTAACCACTTCGCAATAGAATAAAAAAGCTATCACATGCCATTAAAAACTGATGAGTTGAGAACCCAAGCTCTGGGTCCTATGCCAACTCCTGCCGAACTAGGCAATGCACACCCTATTACTGACGACGTTGCTGAGCGCATTAAAAATTCTCGCCGCCAAATCGAAGATATCCTAACTGGTCGTGATAAGCGCCTATTAGTTATCGTAGGCCCTTGCTCTGTTCACGATACAGATGCGGCACTTGATTACGCTGAGCGCCTAAGCAAAATTCAAGACCAGTACAAAGATGAACTGTTCGTTGTAATGAGAACCTACTTCGAGAAGCCTCGTACTGTTGTAGGTTGGAAGGGTTTGATTACAGATCCTAACCTTGATGGTTCATACGCACTTGAAACAGGCTTGAACAAAGCTCGTAAGCTTCTGCTAGATATCAACAAGCTTGGCCTAGCTACCGCGACTGAATTCCTTGATATGATAACAGGTCAGTACATTGCAGACCTTATCACTTGGGGTGCGATTGGCGCTCGTACAACTGAATCTCAGATTCACCGTGAAATGGCTTCTGCACTGTCTTGCCCTGTTGGCTTCAAGAACGCGACCAACGGCAACATCAAGATTGCTATCGATGCAATTCGTGCAGCACATGCTTCACACTACTTCTACTCTCCAGATAAGAACGGCCGCATGACGGTTTACCGTACTTCTGGCAACCCATACGGTCACGTTATTCTACGTGGTGGCGATAAAGGCCCTAACTTCGACGCTGAATCTGTAGATACTGCATGTAAGCAACTGGCTGAATTCGATCTACCTCAACGTTTGGTTGTAGACTTTAGCCACGCTAACTGTCAGAAGCAACACCGTAAGCAGTTAGAAGTTGCACAAGACATTTGTGAGCAAATTAAATCTAACAAGAACCAAATTGCAGGCATTATGGCAGAGAGCTTCATTATTGAAGGCAACCAGCCAATGACAGACATTAACAACCTAGAATATGGCAAGTCGATTACTGACCCATGCCTAAGCTGGGAAGATACTGCAACAATGCTAGACATGCTTGCAACAGCAATTAAAGATAGAAACTTAGCTTAAGGAAACAACACAATGCCATCATTTGACATTATCTCTGAAGTAGAAGCAGTAGAACTGCGTAACGCAGTAGACAACGCAAACCGTGAACTATCGACTCGTTTCGATTTCCGCGGCGTTGACGCAAGCTTTGATTACAAAGATGAATCAGTAAAATTGACTGCTCAAGACGATTTTCAACTGAAGCAAATGCGCGATATCCTTCGCAGCAACCTAACGAAGCGTAATGTTGATCCTAACGCGATGGAAGCGAAAGCGGCAGACCAAACAGGTCGCACTTGGCACCAAACGGTTATCTTTAAGCAAGGCATTGAAACTGATGTCGCTAAGAAGATCGTTAAGCTAATCAAAGACAACAAAGTTAAAGTTCAAGCTTCTATCCAAGGCGACAAAGTTCGTGTTACCGGTAAGAAGCGTGATGACCTACAAGCTGTTATGGCTCTAGTTCGCGGCGGTGAACTTGGTCAACCTTTCCAGTTTGACAACTTCCGCGACTAATTTTTGAGTTTGAGTGACCGCCTATTTGGGTTGCTCATTCATCAGCACAATGTCGTGTTTGAAATAGCAAAAAGCCACTTCTTTTGAAGTGGCTTTTTATTTATCTGGTCCAGCTTTAGTTTTATTCCGAGCCTCTAGCCGATTTCAAACAACCAGAAAGCTCTCATTTCAACTAGAAGCAATTACCTCAACTGAGTACTTGGGCTGCTGACAATTTTAGGTCTTTGCCGACCAACAGATTAAACTCTACGCTTGCTGGTGGAATAAACACACACACTCGTAATTTCTCTGCTCTTGCTTGCTCAAGCTTTGTTGATAGCTCTCCGCTGTTGGCGTAGCTCTCTCTTTCTGCATCTCGGCGGCACAGGTCGATAAATTCAAATGGACAATCGCTCGGTGAAAGTACGAGCTCTGCCTCCTGCATCAAACGTAAAGCCTTCATAGACAACAGCTCGACATCTTGCTCGAATTCAATCCAAGTGACCTGCCCTTCGCTATCAATGCCTTCGGTTAGCGCTTGCTGGTAGTAAGACTCTAACTGCTCTCTGTCATTCACCTGCTCGATAAAGCTGGATGACAAGAAACGCTCCCAAAATTTACGACGCTCGTCGACGGTTGGGAATGACTCTTTGATTGAATTGCGTTTTGATGCACCGAAGTCTGCTATCAAACCTATGTTTTGTGGCAATACCGTTTCGAGTTTTTCTCTGATATTTCTTACTAAAACAGGTGATGCCCCGCCACTAGAGATGGCAATTTGGATTCTGCCGCGATTTATCATCGAAGGTGTGATGAAGTCGCAGTAAGGAAGATCGTCAACCACATTGACTAAAATGCCCAGTTTTTTCGCATCATTATACACTTGGTGATTCAAGCTTGGGTTGTCTGTTGTGGCCCAAACCTGCAAGTAATTTTTCGATATGATCTGTGACGAGTAAAAGTTTTGAACCCAGTGAAGCTTGTTCTCGTCCACAAGCTGCTTTAAGTAAGGCGCTACCTTGGGAGACACCAAAGTCACATCCGCTCCCGCTCGTAGTAAGCTATCGACTTTACGGCAAGCAACCTCACCCCCACCAACCACTAAGATTGGCTTATTTTCTACATCCAAAAACATTGGGAAATAACGCATGTTCTTCCTTGAGACTACTTCAATAACTATTCAGCCATGCTACCAAATTTGGAGCATATTCATAACTATCGAAGTGTAATAAAAATATTTATTGACCAAATTTCAACATTTCTTAAGTTTAATATTTCATCATTGTGATGTTTATTCAGAATATTTATCTAGTCGATTATCAATATAAAAATCTAAATCTCGTTGCACCAACAGTGTGAACCGTTGCACTATTTACATTCACTTAACATTTGGTCATTCTAATTGTGTTCGGATTTGTGATTTCATTCAAAATTCTTTTTAAATTATACATTTGTGAAACTACGGATCCTTTCCTAACCTTATAAACAGTTGTTTAAATCGCACACAGTTTCATTTGCAAAATGCAACTCGTTTAATTTGAACAACAAGGTCATAGAAAACGCAACACATAAGAGAAACTCAAACGAGCACGAGTATCAGGTGTCACCTGGTTAACAAGGAAGGATACAAATGACAAATAAACTAACACTTCTTGCTTCAGTAGTAGCTGCATCAACTGCGATGATGGCAACATCGGCATCAGCGGCAGAAAGCACTCTGGACAAAGTCACATCTCAAGGTTTTCTAACTTGTGGTGTAAGTACCGGTCTTCCAGGGTTCTCTAACCCTAACTCAAAAGGTGAATGGGAAGGAATTGATGTTGAGTATTGTCAAGCTCTTGCAGCGGCTGTACTCGGTGACAAGACTAAAGTTAAGTATGTACCTCTAACAGCAAAAGAGCGTTTTACTGCGCTTCAATCTGGCGAAATCGACGTACTATCTCGTAACACAACATGGACATTACATCGTGACACTGCTCTAGGTCTGAACTTCGTAGGCGTTAACTACTACGATGGTCAAGGCTTCATGGTTAAGAAAGAACTTGGCCTAACAAGTGCTCAAGAGCTTGATGGCGCTTCTGTATGTGTTCAATCAGGTACAACAACTGAACTTAACCTAGCCGATTACTTCCGTAACAGTGGCATGTCTTACAAGCCAGTGGTATTCGATACGGCAGCACAAACATCGAAAGGTTTCGACGCAGGTCGTTGTGACGTACTAACAACTGACCAATCTGGTCTATACGCACTTCGCCTAAACCTAGCTGATCCTAAATCTGCAGAAGTACTTCCTGAAATCATCTCTAAAGAGCCTCTAGGCCCTGTTGTTCGTCAAGATGATGATCAATGGTTTAACGTTGCTAAGTGGACACTTTCAGCAATGATTAACGCGGAAGAATACGGCATCTCCTCTAAAAATGCAGACGAAATGCTTAAGTCAAAAGATCCAAACATCAAACGTATTCTTGGTGTAGACGGTCCTAAAGGTAAAGGCCTTGGCATTCGCGACGACTGGGGTTACCAAGTAATTAAGCAAGTTGGTAACTACGGTGAGAGTTTTGAGCGTACTGTTGGTACAGGTTCTCCACTTCAAATCTCTCGTGGTGTAAATGCATTATGGAATGCGGGCGGCTTTATGTACGCTCCACCAATCCGTTAATAAATTTTCAAGCATCAATTAGGGCGGAGTTTTCCGCCCTATTTATTAAATGGATTTGAGGTTATAGTAGTATGAAACCTAATGAAACTATTTCTCCAGCTCAGGCAAAGCCACAGCCCAAAAGTGCCAACTTATTTTACAACCCCACTTTTCGCTCCATCATTTTCCAAATTATCGCCGTCGGGGCGCTTTGTGCTTTCTTTTACACGATTGTAAATAATGCACTCACAAACTTAGATTCCCGTGGTATCACCACTGGTTTTGATTTTCTCTCCCAAGAAGCTGGTTTTGGTATCGGCTTAACACTGATTGAATACGACGAGACCTTCTCATACGGTCGTACATTCTTTATCGGTCTTCTCAATACCGCTTTGGTTTCAGTACTCGGCATCATGCTAGCGACAGTGCTGGGCTTTAGTATGGGTATCGCTAGACTCTCTTCAAACTGGCTAGTTAGCCGATTTGCAGCTGTCTACATTGAGATATTCCGAAATATCCCTCTGCTATTACAAATCTTTTTCTGGTATTTCGCCGTTCTACAAGCCTTGCCTTCTGCTCGTCAAAGTATGAGTCTAGGTGAAGCAATTTTCTTGAACGTACGCGGGTTGTACTTCCCTGCTCCAGTCTTTGAGCAAGGCAGTAGCATTGTCATCGCATCATTGATTGTCGGTATTATCGCTACGTTTATTATCAACATCTGGGCTAAGAACAGACAGAAACTGACCGGCCAACAAACACCGATGTTGCGAATTGCAGCTGCGTTGATTTTAGGCTTACCGTTGATAACTTACTTTGTTATGGGCATGCCTATCTCTGCAGATTACCCTGTGTTGAAAGGGTTTAACTTCAAGGGTGGTGTTACGATAATCCCTGAGCTTGCTGCATTGATGCTCGCTTTAAGTATCTATACAGCAGCGTTCATTGCTGAGATTGTTCGTTCAGGTATTAACGCGGTAAACCATGGGCAAACTGAGGCTGCGATGTCTCTAGGCATCCCACGTTCTAGAACTCTAAAGCTTGTCATTATTCCACAAGCATTAAGAATCATTATCCCACCACTAACCAGTCAGTATCTAAACCTGACCAAAAACTCATCACTTGCGATGGCCATTGGTTATCCTGATCTTGTCTCTGTATTTGCAGGAACAACACTTAACCAAACTGGACAAGCTATCGAAGTAATCGCGATGACAATGGGCGTCTACCTAACCTTGAGCCTATTAACGTCCGCTCTAATGAACATATACAACCGCAAAGTAGCGTTGGTGGAGAGATAAGATGAGTACACATCAATTTCAACCTGATCTTCCGCCTCCAGCGAATACCGTTGGGCCAGTCGGTTGGTTAAGAAAAAATCTATTTAATGGACCTATTAACAGCGTCGTCACTGTGATTCTTGCTTACTTTGCTTTCACCCTATTATGGGCAATAGCGGATTGGGCATTCATCAGTGCCGACTGGATAGGAACCACACGTGATGCCTGTACTAGCGAAGGCGCTTGTTGGGTTTTTATCAGCGTTCGTTGGGACCAATTCATGTATGGCTTCTACCCAGAAGCTGAACTGTGGCGACCTCGCCTCTTCTATGCAACGTTGGCCATTTTTGTAGCCTTACTGGCTTATGAAAAAACACCTAAACGTACGTGGATTTGGTTGTTCTTCGTCAACATCTACCCATTTATCATTGCTGGCTTGCTATACGGTGGCGTCTTTGGGTTAGAAGTTGTTGATACCCATAAATGGGGCGGCCTACTGGTTACACTGGTCATCGCACTTGTTGGTATTGTAGTGTCACTCCCTATTGGTGTTGCACTTGCTCTTGGGCGCCGCTCAGAGATGCCGATCATTCGCAGTATGTGTACCGTATACATCGAAATTTGGCGTGGCGTACCGCTCATTACAGTTCTATTCATGGCTTCAGTAATGCTGCCACTCTTTTTATCAGAAGGGACAGAAACCGATAAGCTCATTCGAGCACTTGTAGGGGTAGTTCTATTCAGTGCAGCCTACATGGCCGAAGTAATTCGAGGTGGTCTACAAGCAATACCAAAAGGCCAATACGAAGCAGCTGATGCTCTGGGGTTAAGCTACTGGAAAAAGACTGGGCTTATCATTCTACCTCAAGCTCTTAAAATCACGATTCCTTCAATTGTGAACACCTTCATTGGTTTGTTTAAAGATACCAGTCTTGTTTTGATTATTGGTATGTTTGATGTACTAGGAATTGGCCAAGCCGCGAATACCGACCCTGAATGGCTTGGGTATTCAACAGAAAGTTATGTATTTGTCGCGTTAGTGTTCTGGGTGTTTTGTTTTGGCATGTCGAGATATTCGATATGGCTAGAAAACAGACTTCACACCGGTCACAAACGATAATTAACAAGATCAAGGACGTATTATGACGCAGCAGACAGAAAACAACTCTCAAGGTCTTATGATCGAGTTGAAAGACATGAACAAGTGGTACGGTGAATTCCACGTACTTAAGAACATCAATTTAGAAGTTAAAAAAGGCGAGAAAATCGTTATCTGTGGCCCTTCAGGCTCTGGTAAATCAACGATGATCCGCTGCATCAACCGATTAGAAGAGCACCAAAAAGGTCATATCTTCGTTTCAGGTAATGAATTAACGGAAGACCTAAAGAACATCGAAGCCGTGCGTAGAGATGTCGGCATGTGTTTCCAACACTTCAATCTGTTTCCACATCTGACGGTATTAGAGAACTGTACTCTGGCTCCAATCTGGGTCAAAAAGATGCCAAAAGAAGAAGCCGAAGCGATTGCAATGAAGTACCTAGAGCGCGTAAAAATCCCTGAGCAAGCGGACAAGTTCCCAGGTCAGCTTTCAGGTGGTCAACAGCAGCGTGTAGCTATCGCTCGCTCTTTGTGTATGAACCCTCAAGTGATGCTGTTTGATGAGCCAACGTCGGCGCTCGATCCAGAAATGGTTCGTGAGGTGTTAGACGTAATGGTTGAGCTTGCAGAAGAAGGCATGACGATGCTTTGTGTAACGCACGAGATGGGCTTTGCTAAAGAGGTCGCGGATCGCGTTATCTTCATGGATGCCGGTGAAATCATAGAAGAGAACAACCCTGTCGATTTCTTTGAAAATCCACAATCAGACAGAACGCAGAACTTCTTAAGCCAAATCTTACACCACTAATGTGTTATGATGCATAAACTACAGAGGCGGCTTAGGTCGCCTCTTTGTTTTCAGTGTTATAATTAGTTTTTCAAGATTATAAACAGCGATTCAGTGCGATTAAAATTGAACAACGAACCTTAACTGCACTTTAAGAAATGCTTTGTTACACCTTCAGAAACACTTAACCGACTATTTTGATTATTATTTTACGTATACAAGAGGAATGAGAGACTTGATTTTTCGAACTTTCACCCCCATAAATGTACTAATAACTATTGAAGTCACCTTACGAGGAAGATTATGAACAGCCCTATGTTTTCACGCACAGCATCTCAAGAAAGTGCTCTGCAAACCAATAAAGTGTTGCGTAACACCTACGCATTACTGTCTATGACACTACTTTGGTCTGCTGTTGTAGCAGGCGTATCCATGGCGATGAACCTTCCTCGCCCGAGTCTTATTATCATGCTAGTTGGCTTCTACGGCCTACTTTTCCTAACAGAAAAGAACCGTGACAACAGCATGGGTCTAGTCTTCACATTCCTATTTACAGGTTTCTTAGGCTACACCATCGGTCCAATCTTAAACATGTACGTTGGCGCAGGCATGGGTGATGTCATCCTAACTGCACTTGGCGGTACAGCACTGGCGTTTATGGGCGCATCAGCTTACGCACTAACAACTAAGCGTGACCTGTCGTTCCTTAATGGCATGCTATTAGCGGGTTTCGTAGTACTACTTGTAGGTATGGTTGCAAACATCTTCCTACAAATGCCTCTACTATCATTGGCAATGAGCGGTATGTTCATCCTGTTCTCGACTGGTGTTATCTTGCTTACAACGCAAAACATCATTCGTGGCGGTGAAACAAACTACATCTCTGCAACGATCAGCTTGTACGTATCGATCTACAACATCTTCATCAGCCTACTAAGCATCCTAGGCATCATGGGCAGCGACGACTAATCGTTCCCATCATTGAAGAATATCTAGCCCAAGAGCCTACCTCTTGGGCTTTTTTGTATCTATAAGTACGATATTTCATTGGATAGCTACAATTTCTGTTGAGAAAGACAAACTTGGTCATGTACCCTATCCGCATAGTTAATTGGATTCTGGATTAAACATGTTTGAATATAACGGCAAGCAAATCGAAACCGACGCTCAAGGCTACCTATTGGATTACACGCAATGGGAAGAAGGCATGATTGAAATTCTTGCTCAAGACGAGGCGATTGAACTTACAGATGCACACTTAGAAGTCGTACATTTTGTAAGGAGCTTTTACGAAGAGTTCAACACCTCACCAGCGGTTCGCATGCTCGTTAAAGCAATGGAAAAAGCTCACGGCCCAGAAAAAGGCAATAGTAAGTACCTTTTCAAGTTATTCAAAAAAGGCCCTGCAAAACAAGCGACCAAGCTCGCCGGTTTACCTAAACCAGCAAAGTGCTTGTAAAACCTAACCCGCTTTAGGTCATTAAGTTACGTTCAATATAAAATACTGTAGTGCTACAACTACAGTATTTTAAACGCCCCTATGCGTACGTCCTGGCGCTCACTATCTTTAACTTGATGCATCACAACGTTGTCTACTGTTGCGCTCGAAGGGCCAATATAGAGCCAAGCATGTAACTTCTCAATTTGCTGACTCTCTCCGACAACTAACACTTCAACTCGACCATCATTTAAGTTCTTTGCATAACCTGAGAGACCCATAGCTTGCGCCTGCCTACTGGTGTGGTAACGGAACCCAACACATTGAACTACGCCTGACACGACAAAAATATATTGTGAACTTTCCATAACGTTGCCTCATAAATTATATGAATGATATAGTCGAGTTTCTATTCATTCACCGCTTATTGGTGGACTTACTTCGAGTATAACGATTATGAAAGAAATCCCATTTCGTTGGATTGACAAATATCTCATTCACCTAAAAATCCAAGAAAAGTTCTATCTACTATTCTTATTGCCTCTTCTCGCCCTGGTTATATTAACTCTCGTTTTAGATAGTGCCGCGGACTCTTTACTTGCTCACCTTTATCAAGAAGAAATGCTCTTGATGAAAGGGCTTATCGAAGCGGGTCAACTCACTAAAGATCAAGTAGCTCAGCTTGTCAGCAGCTCTGAAACCATCTCTTTAGGCTACGGTGCTGGTTCTGTTTCAGTGATGAATGGAGCGTTCAGCCTAGTTGCTAACCATGACCAAAACCTTTGGTCTGCTCTATCGACGACTCAGGTTTCTATCATCGCTGTAACCCTAACGCTTATCGCGCTAGGTGTTTACTACATTATGACCTTCATTGGCGGCGCGATGTTCTCTATGAACAAAGCTTTGAACACCCTAGCGAATGGCGACTTAACTTGTCGCATGAACTACTTCTTAGTTCGTGACGAGTTTAGTGAAATCGCGATTACAATCGATAAAGTTGCGGAGCGTGAACAAAACATGGTTCTATCAATCCAAGAGTCTGTCGCTCTCATGCAGCAGATCAGCTCGGACTTGAACCAGTCAACACAACAAAGTTCAGACATCTCAGGTAACCAACAAGAACACCTGAATAGCTTAGCAAGTGCAACGGAACAAATGGCGGCTACCATTCGCGAAGTCGCTACCCTTGCTCATGCGTCTAGCTCACAAACGATGGACGCTCGCGGCGTTGCTCAGAGCGGTCAAGTCAAGGTTTCAAATACACTGGAGTCTATCTCTAGCCTATCTCAAGAGATCCAGTCCGCTTCACAAGCAGTAGAAGAACTGGATGCCAACGCGGCGCAGATCGATGAAGTAGTCACAACCATCAACGGTATTTCTGAACAGACTAACCTGTTAGCGTTGAACGCAGCTATCGAAGCCGCACGTGCTGGCGAGCAAGGTCGTGGATTTGCTGTTGTTGCCGATGAAGTTCGTGCCCTTGCCGGTCGTACTCAGCAAGCAACGGTTGAAATCCAAAGCATGATTGAATCATTACAACGTAACAGTCAATCACTGACCAAGCTGATGGAAGTCACGGTGAACAATGCTAACGAAGGCCAAACACTGATGTCAGAAGTGAACGTCGAGATCGGTTCATTAGCGGAAAAAAACCAGTCTATTTCAGATAGCAGCACTCAAATTGCTACCGCGGCTGAAGAACAAGGCGTAGTCGCTGACAACATTGCACAGAGTGTTGAAGAGATTCGTCATCAGTCAGACAGTATCTGCGAGATGATCAGTAAGAGTAATTCCAATGTTGACCAACTTCGTAAACAAAGCGATACGATGGAAGGTTTGCTGACAGGTCTTAAAGCTTAATACTGATATCCACCACAATGTGTTGATTAATCATTACTAGGGCTGCTTCTGCAGCCCTTTCTTATTTGCTTTTCACCTGCACTTCCCCGACAATACCCCTCCTTCAAATTCAACAAACAGAGTAAATTATGACTCCTTCAATTCATCTAGCTAAAGGCCGAGATAAATCACTACGCCGCAAACACCCTTGGGTATTTTCACGCGGTATCGATAAGGTCGAAGGCGAACCAAAACAAGGTGAAACTGTAGACGTATATGCTCAAAATGGTCAGTGGCTTGCAAAAGCGGCTTACTCACCAGAATCTCAAATTCGAGCTCGTGTTTGGACATTTGAAAAAGAAGAGATCAACAAGGCGTTCTTCGTAAAACGAATTCAAGACGCACAGTCTTTACGAGAAGACATTATCGAACGTGATGGTCTAACGGGCTACCGCCTAACGGCCGCAGAGTCTGATGGCTTACCAGGTATCACAATCGACAAATACCAAGACTTTCTTGTTTGCCAACTGCTAAGTGCTGGCGCTGAGTTTAACAAAAGCGTATTGGTTGAAGCGTTAATAGAGTGCTTCCCTGACTGCAACATCTACGAGCGTTCAGACGTGGCAGTTCGTAAGAAAGAAGGCCTAGAACAAGTTGTCGGCGTTCTTCATGGTGAAGAGCCACCAAAATCTATCGTGATTGAAGAAAATGGCGTTAAAATCAGCGTGAACATTATGGAAGGCCACAAAACAGGCTTCTACATGGACCAACGTGATAGCCGCAAAGAATCGATGAAGTACGTTAAAGGCAAAGATGTCCTTAACTGTTTCTCATATACAGGTGGCTTTGGCCTTTACGCACTTAAAGGCGACGCGAAGCGTGTTATCAACGCTGACGTATCTCAACTTGCTCTTGATACCGCTAAATTCAACGCTGAACTTAATGAGTTTGATATCTCGAAAAAGCGCGCTGTATTCCTAAACGCTGACGTTTTCAAACTGCTTCGTGAGTACCGTGATCAAGGCACTAAGTTTGACGTAGTGATTATGGATCCGCCAAAATTTGTTTCAAGCAAGAATAACCTAACTTCAGGCGCCAACGGCTATAAAGACGTTAACATGCTTGCAATGCAAATCCTGAAACCAGGCGGCACTCTACTCACCTACTCTTGCTCTGGCTTAATGGGTACTGATTTGTTCCAAAAAATCATCGCTGATGCAGCATTAGATGCAGGCCGAACGGTTAAGTTCGTCGAGCGCTTCGAGCAAGCAGCCGATCATCTAACAGACACAGCCTACCCAGAAGGTTTCTACCTGAAAGGTTTTGCTTGTAAGGTTCTTTAAATACAAATTACCAGTCTAAGAAACAGCGTTACAGTTCATAAAAAACCGAGATTCTTCAATCTCGGTTTTTTATTAGTATCAGCAAACTCAATCGTCTTTAATAACTAGGATGTCAGACAAACTATTCGTCAAGTCTGCAGCGGAGAGGCCATCAAATTCAATTTTAACTTGCTGCCCATCTTTTTCTACAACCATGGCGGAGTTAACTTCGCCTCCTTCAACCTCGATGTTGTCTAACAACTCAGTGACTTGTTGTTGAGTTGGCGCATCAGCAAATAAGTCAGACAAATCAACCTTATCTCCTTCCGCGATGCTAAAATCGGAGATTCGATCGGTACTTCCATCTAAATCACCATCAACCCACTTGAATATATCAGCGTCATCACCACCAATAAGGATATCGTTTCCGAGACCACCAATCAGCGTATCTTGACCAACTCCACCTTTAAGTGCGTCATCACCACTCCCACCATCTAAGTAGTCATTACCAGTACCACCATCGATAGCGTCGATACCTGCTTGTCCGTAAACTGTATCGTTACCGTCACCAGTGAAAGCAATATCGATGCTGTCATTCTTATTCATACTTGGTCTATAACTATCGCCTTCCGATACAAAATCATCACGCTCAGCCGCACCGTCTTTAGGGTTCTTGGCTAATGACTCACTCCCCCCAAGGTAAACCGTGTCGTTTCCACCTCCTAGTTGAACGTAATCACCACCTTTGCCAACATCAACAAGGTAATCGGTGTTTGTATTATCAAACGTTGATGTTCTCTCATTTTCTGTATTCCCAGCAGAGAATTGATGCTTCTGCCATTGAAGGTCAGCTCCATCTACGGTAATCGTGTCGGTGACATCTCCAGAAGAACTAATCGTGGTTGGTGTTACGGGCTCAGGAACCTCAATTTCTGCAGTTGCCGTAGAGCTTGCAAATTTGTCCGCTCCCGTAACATATTGCTCTTCACTAACTGCTTCAACTGTAATACCAAAATCACGATTTCCAGTATAATCCGCCGGGAATACTAATTGAGCACTTACCGTCCCCACAACTCCAGCTGCATCAACAGCAAGTGCAAGTATGTAATTACTTGTACCATTGACTGGCGTTTGCAGTACTCCATCTACATACAGTTTCAACCCTGAAGGAATCCCGGTTAGTTCGACTTTGTCGTTTAAGGTTTCGCTTCCATCGACATCAACAAGCGCAACTGACACATCAATCGGTAGAACTTGCTCTTCTAGAATTTGATAAGTACCAGATTCATTATCCAAACTCACGATCGTATCTTTGAATACAATCTGCTCTATCTCATAAAGGTGATCACCAGCTTCTTTATCACTAGCACCTACTTGGTCGGCCGTATCAATGAAACGTTTGTCTTCAACAATCCAATATGGAACTTCGCTATGATCATCTGCAGGGAACCAACGTAAAACGTAATCTGATAAATCCCCTGTATAAATAACACTGTCGACTTGGTTAGGATCATCGATTGAGCCTATGCCTCCGTCAAAGTGGTCATTATAAGCACTTCCTATAAATGTATCACTTCCCTGTGTACCCGCCGATACATCACCGACAAAGTGGGCGGGAGACAATGCTACATCATCTGGATCGCGCTGATCTTTCGCGATAAACAAATCATCTTTGTCAGTACGATCATCAGTAGTATCAGCGTTATTAATCAAGTCTCCACTAGAGGTGAGCCCCTCAACAATGTTACCCGTGTTACCCATTTCTAGTAGAGTGCCATTATTAAATAGATCTTTAATGGCCTGTTCATCAGATGTATCGAAGCTAGGTTCCACTCGAATTGTTTTTAAATCACCAATAGTAATAGTAACAACAGGAGCGTCAGCCACAGGCGTAATATCTACCGTAAGCGTATGCTCTTCTGACGTACCATTCTCGTTTACAGCCTTGAACTTAATTTCAGCGTAGTCATTCGATTTATTGCCTAAACCATCAACATTAAAGCCGTCATAACCAGATTCGTTAGCATCTGGATTAAAGCCGATCACGCCTGAAATTAATTGAGCCGATGTAATCTGACTCGAGTTTAGTGGCTGCCAATTTGGCTCTTGAACAGTACCAAGGTTAATCACCAACGCTCCATCGAGTGGTTGATGAGTTATCACTATATCGTTGCCAGACTCAATCCCAAAATCATCAATCGATAGCACTAAAACAGTATCTTCTTGTCCAAAGGCTTCCTTACTTTCAGCATCTGGTCCAACAGGTACTGGATGGACAATTAGGTCGAAGGCCCCGTTCGAAATCTCACTGGTATCGCCGACAATCTCGTCTGAAATCGCTTCAATCTTAACGCTATAAGTGCCTGGTTCATCAACCTGAATCATCAGATCAGCGAGCACTGTTTCCGCAGTACCATTTGAGGTTAGCCAAGCAGATATGTCTACTTCACCATCAGCATTAACAACAAGCTCCTGGCTTCCAAGTTTAACAATTGAACCTTCAGGCAAACCAGACACGACGAGTCTCAACGCCTCTGAGCCATCGGTATCAACAAGCTGCGTAGTGATCTTAGAGACATTGATAAAGGTATCTTCCAGCCCTTCATTAATATCGAACGCTGGGTAATAACCACCCTCTAAGGATTCATGTTCAACCTGTGTCCCGATATTAACTTTATCCTCAAGCGAACTTACATCAGGAACAATATCAAAGTTGTCCGTGTTAAAGTCTACGGGTTCATTGCCACCAACTGCGACACTGATAGTGGCATTACCTGGACCAGCCTCGTTGTCGTGGAATGCAGTAATTGTGTACCAACCTGATGCCGATGGTACAAAGGCTGAAGACTCATAGGTACCACCTCCACCCCAAGTTTGAGAGGCCATGGTTTCACCACCGACTTCAAGTCTAAATGAATCATCTGCATGACCACTAAACACGTATGACTCACCAGCAACTAGGAATACTAAACCAGTAAGTTTGCTCGAAATGTTTTCGATAGCTGGAGAGTTCTGAGTGCCAAAGTCTGGCGCCTGTGTAACTTCTGAAGAGTTGGCAACACCTGCAGACTCGATTGCTTGTTCAACAAGGTCTGGAGCCACTCCGCTACCATTGTTGTAATCAAAGTCTAGGTTTTCCCATTGCTCTAACTTAAAACCTTCATCTAAATCTACATTTGGTGTTTCTACAACTAACTTGGCAAGTGTCGTATCAGGGCGAATATCAATCGACATCGTCGTACTAGAGCTGATGTTGATGCCGTCAGAACTGTGGTAGTTAAACTCCGCATAATCTTGCTGATTATTGCCAGTTGCTACATTCTCTTCATCAGACATTAATGTACTTGATTCATAGCTTACTGGGTTGAATATCAAGAAACCTTGTTCAATCTGCTCTTGGCTTACTGATACTCCTGTACCAATCGTTTCAGTATTTAACAGAACCCATTCATCAGTTGATTCGTTGTACAGATACATATCACCCGCACCTGGAGCACTAGTGATAACAATCGACAATTCACTAGAATCTGCGTCAGAAACATTGAAATCGGCCCACTTAAACGTAATCGATGAACCTTGGGCTTGTGCCTCATCGCCAATGACATGTGAGTCCTGTGCTTGCGGTGCTTCATCGTTATCAATGATCGTCGCAATACCTTGCTTACCACCCACTTCGAGCGTGAAGTTCTCATTTAACTCATCAATGCCGTCTTCGTTAGTTGGTACCTTGATGTCAAACGACGTTACTCCCGCAGGCACAACAAGCTGACCATTAACAAGCGTCACTCCCTCAGTGAACTCTACGTTGTCGGTGAAATCTTTGTTATCACCGAGCTCGGCAGAACCGGAGTTTAACGACCAGTCGAATTGAGTCTCTTGACTGCTTGTGTTAACTAGGTTCACGGTGAAGACAGCTACATCGCCTTCAATTACTTGTTCATTATTTGGATTAACCGCGTTGCTCACTGTATCGATAGTTGGAGCTTCATCGTTATCAGTAATGCTGCCCACTGCAGATTCACCATCAACAGTCACGGTGTAGGTTTCAGCGATCTCATGGAGACTGTCATCAATTGTCGGAATCAAGATTGCAAAGTCCTTCACTCCAATTGGGACAATCAGTTTTCCACTTTGCTGATCATAGGTGACGCCATTAGTAAAACGAACCTGACTCAAGTCGAGATCTTTTTCTTCACCCGAATCATTCGCAGCATCCGTGTTCTTACCAAAAGTAACGTCCAATACAGACTCAACAAGTGCACTTGAATCCAGAATTACTTTAAAGCCAAGATCATCACCTTCAACTACTGAGTCTGCTAGCAGGTCTACAGACGCAACACTAGAAGGAGTCGGTAAAGGGTTGACGATAACATTAACTTCAGCACTCGCGATTTGGCCATTATCATCAGTAACCTGATATTTAAACGTTGTTTCACCGACAAAATCATCGCCAGTTAAATCAAAGTATACGATGCCGTCTTTGATATACGCATTACCTTCCGTTTCACCGTATACATAGGTAATACGTAGATTGTCGCCATCTGAATCGATATCGTTATTTAGAAGCTCAGAACCGATAATGCCAGCAAGCTTCGATGTTGGAATCTCAAGAATGCCGCCTTGATTCACTGCATACGCGCCTTCACTAGAGGCTTTAAAACCAGTTAGGAAGTAATCTGACGCATCATTATCATTCGTTGCTTGGTTGGAATACTCAGTTGCTTCAAATACCACAGTATCAAACGCGATTGGAGTACCATCAGGACCAAGCGGTGTTATTTCGTAAGTACCTTTATTGTTACCGTCTTCAGCAATAAACGTATCACCTGCAACCGCTACGCCATTGAGGTACGCTACCCAACTGCCTTGTTCATGGTTATCAGTGAAATCACCGTCATTACCTTCGTTTTTAAACAAGTTAGATACTGAAAATGTAAACTGAGTAGCAGGGCTATCTAAGTTGATTTCAAACTTCTCAGATTGCTGCTCTGCACGATCATATTCAATCTGAGCACCCAATCCACCTACTTTGCCGGCAACACCAATCTTAATGCCGCTGTGTGCGAAGTCTTTATCTTGGCCATTGAAGCTAGCATTTAGCTCAGCGCCTTCGGCTGACCATGGAGAGTCGTTGTCTTCACTGAACTCACCCAGTTTAACTTCGAAGCCTTGCGGATCGTTATTCGCATTCAGGTCACCAGACTTATCGATAGTAACTGTCTTAACTTCACTTTCGTTACCATCACTGTCTACCGCTTTATATTCGAATGAATCTGACGCCTTAGCTTCAAGAGAAGTCAGCTCCCAGTTACCTGGTCCTTGTGTGCTTGCTTCCACCGAAACAATCTCAGCACCTTCAGGAGCGACAATCGTGACATTTTGATTATTGTGGGTGTCATCATAAAGGAAGGTTTTGTCTTCTGTGACACCATTACCATAATCAAAGGTGACTGTAATCTCAGCTCTTGATTGAACACTATCATCAGCATTTGGGGCAAACCAACCACCCAAACCACTTAGACCAACCGTTACTGAGTCCGCTGGACGAGAAGAGAAATCAATGTTGATCGCCTCGTCTTGGTGAATACCGCGATTAGTCGATGCAATACCGAAACCCATATGGCCTTGCTGACTGTTGTTTTGCACTAAAGGCTTAGCGTCAACGTTATTTCGACCTTCCGAGGTAATGGTGACGACATCACCATTATCAAACTTCAGTTCGCGAGTATACGCATCTACTTCATCACCCCAGTTATGGAACTCTGCAGTGCTATGAGGGCCTTTATCTAATGTGGATGTATCATCAACACCTAAGAAGAAGCCCGTTGATTCTTGGTCATCTTCATAAACGATGTTGTTAGGATCTGCATACGTCTGCCCAACTACCACTTCAACCTTGTTATTACCATCGACATAGTAAAGAGTTCCTGAATCAGGCAGCTCTGTGATGATCACGCCGAGATTTGTATCTGCGTCATTATCGTTATCATCTTCATTATCAGAAATATGGTCTGTACCATCACCTTCGATAGTCCCCATCCCGGTATCGAAAATAACTTGCGAAGAGCCATCTGCATTGAGAGAAATAGAGAAGTCTTCAGCTTTTGGCGGGTTATCATGGCTATCGTCAATAGCTACATTTTTATCAGCACTAGAAGTATCTAGCTTCTCAAATACATCGGTACCATCTTGGGTTACGGATACAACACTAACGTTAAACTCTTGTCCAACTTCGTATTCGTTGTCTTGTTCAGTTTGAATCTCAAAGGTCGCTGTATTTGTATTTGCGTCTACGTTTACAGTTATAACTTCAACAATATCTTCATTGCTCGCATTTGTGTAAGAGTACTGAAGAGTAACCACACTATCTTCAGGCACTTGCTCACTTAGCGTAATCGTAAATGGACTTGTCTTATCACCCTCAATAACTGAATCGGGACCAGTCAGCCCAACTGTAACGGTATCTTTGTCGTTTGTGTCTGTCTCATCGACAATCTTAGCTGTACCTGAGTCCTGTTTGTCATTTTCAACAAACTCACTAGTTGAGCTAGCATTTAGAGTTACAGTCTCTTCACCCTCAAGCAATTTATCATCAAGAACCTTGATGAAGACTTCTAAGCTATCAGAGCCGCTAGCAATAATAAGATCGGCAAGCTCCTGATCTGAAAGCGCTTTATAATCTTGTCCATCTTTAACGTAGATCTTGTCTTCGTAATCGACACCTTTAGTTGCAGTATCCCCTGCCGACCCTAGTGTAAGAGCAAGACCAACGTTCTCAGAGACAAGCTCATCTAGGTTGATTTCAAATGATAAGAAAGCATCTTCTGCTTCTGTCACTGGTTGGCCAGCAGTAACTGTTAGCTCAGCAACAGGTAATACATCAACATTCACTACAACCGTATCTGTACCACCGTTACCGTCCGACACGGCAACAACAAATGAATCATCTCCATCAAACTCGTTGTTCGGAGTGTACTTCCACTCGCCCGTTTCAGGGTCGATCTCAACACTACCGTTTGTAGGTTGGCTCACCGTGTAAGTCAGGTCAGTGTCGTCAATATCGGTTGCAGTAACCTTACCAGATACAGAGTTATCCTCTTTAGTCGATACACTTATTTGATCAGTATCGCCAATCGGCACTCCATCTTTGACAAATATTGGAGCATCATTTTCTGGAGTGACATTAATCGTAACCACGGCGGAATCAGTACCACCTTTACCGTCAGAAACTGTGTAAGTAAACGTAGCGATACCATTGAAGTCATCCGCTGGAGTGTAACGAACGGTCTGAGAACCATCTTGTAGCTCAACTAACTCAACCTGACCGTATGTTGGATCAATCACTAAACTATCTAAAATGATTAACGTATCACCATCAACATCAGAGTCATTCGAAAGTAACTCGCTACTAGGTATATCGAGAGTTACATCTTCTTGTGTCTGAAGATTTTTAATCACTTCTTGAAATTTGATATTGTCTAGATAAGTCCCACTCTTGTCGCCTTCAGTGCCAACTTCTCTAAATGAAAGGGTATTTGAACCATCTCCACTCCCACCTAATAATTCCAATAACTGGGTTTGCATTATGTTACTTTCAGGGGTGATCGTAGCAACAACTTCGCCGTTCCAAATGACCTCAAGCTCAGCACTCGGCAATCTTTCGTACATTGCCGTATCAAAAGACAGTTGGTATAAGGTACCGCTTTCTACACCTTGAATTTGTTGAGTAAGGGTTACATTGTCACCATTACCTTCCATATCAATCATACGATCGCCGTCTGTTTCATCAACAGCATAGCCTTCTTGAACTGAATCTAAAGCACCAGTTCTTGCATCGTAGGACCAACCATCTAGTTGGTCGATTCGAGAACCCCAACCGGCATTTGATACCGATTCATAGTCTTCAAAGCTACCATTGACGATCAGGTTATCACCTAACGCTCTTGAATCATCGTTCGCGATAGGGTCATCATTTACTGGTGTGACATTAACGGTCACTGTCGTAGTGCTTTTTTCACCATGAGTATCAACAATGGTGTATTCGAAAGTCGCTTCACCATTGAAGTCTTGGTTAGGTTCAAACACGACATTGCCATCTATCAGCAGAACAGAACCGTTTGTAGCATCGGTTGCGTTGACAGAAAAAATGGTTATGTCATCCCCATCAACATCGAAATCATTGGCTAACAGCTCACTACCACTAATAGTAAGAGCCTGATCTTCTTCCGTTATGAGTTTGGGTGCATCTATTCCGGTAACTGTAATGTTATCGATAAACGCACCAAGCGAATCAGATTCACCCGCACCAGCAAAAGCGATTAAAGTAGCATCACTACTAACATCAAACTCAGCATTTACTTGATACCAACCTTTGTTATCCGGACCATCTAGTGTTACAGAAATGCCTTCTGGAGCAGTCACTGTTCCATCCGCATGCAGCGTAATAGTTGTATTCCCAACAGTAAAAGTCATATCAGACGACGAGTTGCCGTCTTGGCGAGGGTTATAATCGAACTCTACCCTCAAAGAGTCTTGATCCGACGTATCAATTGATGTCGTCATCACCGTATTTTTATGTGGGTCTAGCTCTGCGTAAAAATCACCGTCGGTAGCATCAACAATTAAGCCGTCTCGCTCAATCTCTATACCATTAGTAAAGTCCCATACCTCTGATGGATCTTTAGAAACAACCGTCCAACCCGCTGGGTTTGCCATATTTTCAAATGACTCAGTGAGCAATATGGTTTCTTGAACGTTTTTGTAAGAATCACTAATGGCTACGGGCGCATCGTTGACTGGCGTCACCGTCAAGTTGAACGAGCTGTCTACCGGTGTGCTGCCATCTTCGTTGCCGTCTTCAACGTTAATATCGAAAGACGCCGACGTGGTTTCGCTGCCGTCATGCTTGAACGTCACTTTCCCCGTCGCCAACTGCGCCACCGTAAAGCTGCTCGACGCGACGCCGTTCACTAAGATTGTGCCGTTACTCACGTTGCTGACCGTGAAGCTCACGCCTGTGTCCGTATCGTCAACGTCCGTATAGCCAAGATCTGCCGCCGTGATCGTGTAGCTGCCTGCTTCATCCATTTCACCCAACAGATCGCCTGTCAGCTCCGGCGCATCATTCACTGGCGTCACCGTCAAGTTGAACGTGCTGTCTACCGGTGTGCTGCCATCTTCGTTGCCGTCTTCAACGTTAACATCGAACGACGCCGACGTGGTTTCGCTGCCGTCATGCTTGAACGCCACTTCACCCGCCGCCAACTGCGCCACCGTGAAACTACTAGACGCGACGCCGTTCACTAAGATTGTGCCGTTGCTCGCGTTGCCGACCGTGAAGGTCACGCCTGTGTCTGTATCGTCAACGTCTGTATAACCCAAGTCAGCTGCCGAGATCGTGTAGCTGCCTGCCTCATCCACTTCCGCCGCCAAATCGCCTGTTAGTTCCGGCGCATCATTCACTGGCGTCACCGTCAAGTTGAAAGTGCTGTCTACCGGTGTGCTACCATCTTCGTTGCCGTCTTCAACGTTCACATCGAACGACGCTGACGTGGTTTCACTGCCGTCATGTTTGAACGTCACTTCACCCGCCGCCAACTGCGCCACAGTGAAATGGTTCGACGGAACACCACCGACTAAGATTATGCCGTCACTCGCGTTGCCGACCGTGAAGGTCACACCTGTGTCAGTATCATCAACGTCCGTGTAGCCTAGGTCCTCAGCCGTAATGGTGTAGCTGCCTTCTTCATCAACTTCACCCAACAAATCACCTATCAGCACTGGTGCATCGTTCACAGGAGTGATATTAAGCGTAACTTCTGCTTCATCTTCCCCACCGTTCCCATCGGTCACTTTATATTTAAAAGTTGCCTCACCGTTATAGTCGGTATCCGGTGTGAATGTAATTGTATTGTCTGTGTAGTCGACAAACAGTTCACCATTAGCCGCGGAGGTAATTGAACCGACAACAATTGAGAGCTCATCACCATCAATGTCAGTATCATTCGCCAACAACTCATCAAAAGAAATCGTGATAGACGTGTCTTCAGCAGTAACAAGTTTAGATTGATTAATACCTGTCACTGTAATGTTATCTAACAACGCACCATAGCTATCTGAAGCTCCAGCACCTGCAAATGTAAGGTCCGTAACGTCCCCTTGGACTTCGAACTCAGCCGTGATCTTATACCAACCATTTGCGTCAGGTTGCCCTATTTGGACATTAAGTCCGTCGGCACCCGATAGAGATCCATCGGCGTGAACAGTAACTAACGTGTCACCGACTTTAAACGTCATGTCAGAAGATGAATTACCGTCTCGTCGAGGGTTGTAATCAAATTCAACACGCACGCTATCTTGGTCTGACGTATTAATATTTGTTGTGATCGCGGTGTTTTGATGAGCATCAAGCTCAGCGAGGTAGTCACCGTCTGTCGCTTCAGCTATGAGACCGTCACGCTGAATCTCTAGACCATTTGTTGCTTCCCAATCATCTAGTTCGTCGCCAGTTACTACAGTCCAACGACCTGTGTTTGTCATGTTTTCAAAGGACTCAGAGAAGAGCAGCGTCTCACTATGAGTTTCATATGTGTCATCAATCGCTACTGGACCGTCGTTGGTGCCTGTCACGGTAATGGTTAAGGTATTGGTTTGGTTGACCGTGCCATCGCTTGCGGTGTAGGTGAACACCA
>NZ_JBFRJF010000042.1:0-37006 GCF_041468745.1 Vibrio sp. 10N.286.52.F8 | reverse complement strand
GTATTTTAGGACGAGACAAATCTAACTCTAACTTGTGGCTTAGAGTTAGATTAGCCCTACTGAATCTTCAAGCGTTGAATCAGAGTCTCTTCGTCTAACTGATACAACTCATCAAGCAAGTTAATTTGCAAGCTACCTGGGCCGCGAGAGTTTTCAGCCGCGATTTCACCAACCACGCCTAATACCGCTGCTGCAGCTAAACCACTATCATCACCAACAGCCGCGAAAGCACCCGTCAATGCAGTTAAAGTACACCCCATACCCGTCACATACGGCATCATTTGGTGTCCATTGTTTAACGTCACCACGCTGTCTTTGGTGACAACGTAATCTGTCTCACCAGATATCACCACATTTGCACCGTATTCAGCCACTAAGCACTGTGCAGCACCTAACGCAGCATCACTGCTATCAAGCGCATCAACGCCTTTGCTCTGCGCTTGCTCACCCGCTAGCGCGATAATCTCAGACGCATTACCACGAATGATTAGCTTATCGGCTAAACGTGCAATTTCACGAGAAGTCTCAGTACGCAGCGTACTTGCACCGCAACCCACAGGGTCAAGAACCACAACCTTATTGTTCGCGTTAGCTTGTTCGACCGCGAAGCGCATTCTTGGCGTCCAAACACTGTCTAATGTGCCAATGTTAATCACAAGCGCGCCAGAGAATGACATCATCTCAGCCAGTTCTTGTTGTGAGTGCGCCATGATAGGCGAAGCGCCAATCGCCAATAACGCGTTGGCCGTGTTGTTCATCACTACATAGTTAGTGATGTTCACAACCAGTGGTTTTTGCTCTCGTACTGCGCGCAGCGATTGGATGATTTGTTCAGTTAGCATGGATAAATCCTTATTCGTGAAAGTCGCTTTAAGCCGCGGTTGAGTCATTAAGTGCATTCAGACCTTGCTGCCAGAAAGCCACTTCCATACGTGTTGCCGTTTTGAAGATATGAACGATGTTCTGACCGCGTTCGCTGTTAATATCAATTTCAGCCAGTAGCTGATTGAAATACTCAGCACCCGTTGCCACGCCAGATTGGAACTCTTCTCCGCCGTAAAGCTGCAGCCAGCTTGCGTATGGGTTGCCTTCCAAAACAGTATCACTGCTTTCTAACAGCGCTTTACCAATCACGGCATAACCGATTGAACACGGAGCCAGTGCCGCATATAAGTCGACAAGATCACCCGTCATACCCGCATCTAGAACGTAGCGCGTGTAGGCAACAGTGCCGAAATCTTCAGGTTCGTTTTCTAAATCCGATTCGGTTAAACCCCACTGACCACAGTAAGTCACATGGTGAGAGATTTCAGAATCTAGCAACGCATGAACACTTGGCAGTGCACGACGCATATCAGCCAAGGTTTTAGCCTTGTAAATTGCCAATGCATAAGCGCGGGCATACTGCTTTAAAAACAGAAAATCTTGCTTCAAGTAATGCAGAAAACACGGCTGAGCGAGTGTGCCGTTTGCCAGCGTTTTAACAAAATCATGCTCGGTGTAGTCTTGCCAATCTTGTTGACAGGCTTGGATTAAGTCTTGGTATTTCATGAGATTCCTTAGTCAAAAGTCGGTACGTAGTCAGCGGCTTTCGGTAGTGATTTGATAATGCCTTTGTCAAACATGAACTGTGCGTAATCGTCGTAACGCTTCATATCTACAGCAGAAGGACGAAGTGCAAAACGAGTCAGCGTGTCGTTCCATGCGCGTTGGTTAAGCTCGTTATTCAACGTATCTGGTGAATACGCCACAAACTCACTCCATGACTCTTGGGGGTGGTTCACAATGTAAGTCGTTGCTTGTTCCAATGCTTTGTTGAACGCTTTGATCGCTTCATCATCGTGCTGCTTTGCGTTCGCAACAAAGATAAGCTCGTCGTAAGCGGGCACACCGTGCTCTTCAGGGAAGAATGCTTTCGCTTTAAAACCTTCAAGTGCTAACTGGTTGGTTTCGAAGTTCCGTAAGCCACCCCAGATTGCGTCTACCTTGCCCGATGCCAATGAAGATGAAAGTGCCCAACCGACATTGATAGTTTGCACATCTGTAAATGCAACATTTTCTTGCGCTAACATAGTGCCGATAGTCGCTTCTTCGTTACCCGCAATCGCAATACCGATCTTCTTGCCTTTCAGATCCGCTAGCGAATCGTTCTTGCCGTTATCCAGTACCATTAGTGTGTTCAGTGGCGTCGCGATAAGGGTTGATGCACGAACTAAAGGAAGACCCGCTGCCACATCCATGGTTAAACTTGGTTGGTAAGTTACCGCTAAATCGACCTTACCTGCCGCGACCAATTTTGCTGGCGTGCTTGGGTCTGCTGGTTCTTGGATTTCAACCTCTAAGCCTTGGTCAGCAAAGTAACCACGCTCTTGAGCAATCACAATCGGGCCGTGGTTCGGGTTTACAAACCAATCCAACATCAATGTCAGTTTCTTTTGTTCAGAGTCCGCTAGAGCATGACCTGAAACTAACGAAGCAAGCAGTGCCACTGCACCTACCAATTTGGTATTTTTCATAGTTAACCTTTCCTTTTGAATATTATTATTGTGTTTATAGAGCTCATTTTTAACGAGCTATTGTTGAGATAAATAGCGTTGAGCGAAGCCTTATTAAACAAAGTGTTATTGAGCAAGCCATTACTGGTTCTCCCAAGGGATAGCTTTTTTGAGTAACTTGTCTATGATGAAGTAGAGCGAGATAGACAGCACCGCCAAGATGAACAAGGCAGCAAACATCTCATCAATGATCATGCGCGCGTTGGCCTGCAGCATTAGGTAACCTAACCCTTCACTCGAACCAACCCATTCCCCGACTACGGCACCAATTGGCGCAATCACCACCGCTACACGAATGCCAGACGCTAAGGTTGGCAGTGCAGCAGGAAGTTGGATATGGCGGAGCAGTTGCCATTTCGATGCACCCATCGTTTTGGCAAGATCGAGATAGCCTGTCGGTGTATTGCGCAGACCGTCGTAACAACAAGTGGTTACTGGGAAGAAGATAATGATCGCCGCCATCACCACTTTTGAGGCGATGCCATAACCAAGCCACAGCATCAATACTGGCGCGATCGCAAATACAGGGATAGCTTGGCTGGCAATTAAGATAGGCAATAACCAACGTTTTAACGGATCAAACATCAACATCTGCAGAGCGAAAAATAGCCCCATAGACAATCCGAGTAACAAGCCAAGTAGGACCTCTTGCGCAGTCACCCATGTGTGTTTGAGTAACACATCGTAACGTTCAATCAGCTTTAAAAAGACTTCTGCAGGCGCTGGCAAAATGAAGCTCGGCATCTCGAAGACAACCACAACTAACTGCCATAAACCGAGAATCACAGCACTGCTGATAAGCAAACGCATTACGGGATTCATCTGGCGAGAGCGCTTAGTCGTGATCTGTCGGTTAGTTGAACTTTCTTCCATTGAGTTTTCTATCTTGGAGCTATCAGTAGATCCACTTCGCGTTAGATCATTCATAATCACGCTCCAACTGATCTAAGATCGCTTGTTGTAACTCAGCACATTCACCATCTAACACTCTTGGTGTGGCAGTGAGAGGCACAGATAAAGACTGAGCGTTCGCCGGTGTGCCTTGCAACACATACAAATTGTCCGCCAAACGCACCGCTTCTTGTGGGTCATGGGTGATCAACACAACGGTTTTATCTCTCAACAGCTCACACGCTAAACTTTGCAGCTTGTGTCTCGTTACCGCATCCAGCGCAGAGAAAGGCTCATCCATCAGCACGACTGGCTTGTCTTGCATTAAGGTTCGAGCCAAAGCAACACGCTGACGCATACCACCAGACAATTGATCCGGCATAGCATCCGCGTAATCAGCCAGACCAACAGAAATCAGTAGCTCTAACGCCTGATTTTTATGCTCGATATTTTTATGCTTATCTGCGGAATTTTGAAAGCGATGGCTCAAACACACGTTGTCGATAACCGATAGCCATGGCAGTAACAAATCTTGCTGCGCCATGTAAGCGATGCGATCCGTTAAAGGCAATTCATCAGACGTTGCCAATGTGCCCTGCCATTCCACCTTGTCGTCCAACAAGCCTGCCAGATAACGCAATACCGTGGTTTTCCCGCAGCCACTTCGACCTAGCAATACCGTCCACTTACCTGCGTTTAAGCTAAGCGACAATCCCGATAAGGTTGCGTGCTCACTGTCGTTATAACGTAAAGAGGCATTGCTGAGCTGAACACCCACCGTATTAACGGACATTCCCGTGCCCAGCGAAGAAGTGATTTACGGGCCCATGACCTTGGCCGACTTGCAACTCATCAGCATGAGCAATCGCGCGCGAAATGTATTGTTTGCCTAGCTCAACAGCCTCTGACAGCGTGTTGCCTTGCGCTAAGAAAGAAGCAATAGCAGATGAAAGCGTACAACCCGTACCGTGGGTGTTTTTGGTAGGAAAACGCTTCGCACTAATCAAAGCAGACGTGGTTGGCAGAATCAGTAAGTCGTTACTGTTCTCATCCTTCTCTAAATGACCGCCTTTGAGAAGAACGGCTTTAGCACCTAGTGCACGCAGGTCTTCAATCATATCCTGCATTTCGGCTTCGCTTTCAGGCACAGCTTTGCCCGTTAGTGCTGCGCCTTCCGGCAAGTTAGGCGTAATGATGTCTGCGAGCGGAATCAGTTCTTGTTTTAGCGTGGTGATCGCCGAGTTTTCTAAAAGAAGGTCGCCGCTTGTCGCGACCATTACAGGGTCAATTACCAAGTGTTTTGGTTGGTATTGTTTGATTTTGTCTGCAACGACTTTGATGATTTGCGAATCCGCCAACATACCAACTTTTACCGCCACGATATTCAGATCGGTGAACACCGCATCTAACTGGCTAGCAACATGCTCAAGTGGGATTGGAAAAATGGCTGATACGCCTTGGGTATTCTGAGAGGTAATCGCAGTAATCACCGAACAAGCGAAGCTACCCGTTGCAGACATGGCTTTAATATCCGCTTGAATACCTGCGCCGCCGCCACTGTCAGAACCAGCGATCGTCAATACAATCGGAGTGTTTGTTCGAATCGAACCATCAGCAGAGTGCTGCGAAACTGAGGCTTTTAGCGTTAAATCTTTTGAATTAGAACTGTGTGTCATTGTCGCTCCTACTATCTTACAAGACGTAGGAGAACGAACACCGATCGAAGGAGAAGTCGCAATAAACACATGAAAGTTTTCATGGGTGCAGACGCAGATCGAGTGCTTATAGTTCCCTACGCCAGTGTTAACTGAATCAGGTTCAACGGGTCTCGATTAACGATCTCAGCAAACACCAAATAAGGTATATGCCCCCCGACTATTGATAGCGATAGTAACAGCACTCTCACAACTGAGATACTGATTTTATTCAATTATAAGAATTACACATGAAAAAATTTCAATTAGGCAAAACAAAACAAATACTTATAACGTTCCTTTAGATGGCTTCGACTGTATAAACAAGCACAACACAATCAGAGACATACCTAACCAGCCTGTAAAAGGAATCAGCTCACCGACAACACAGACGGCAAGCACCGCTGCAACTACTGGTTCAAACAGAGTCAGCAGATTGGCGCTACTCGCGGTCACGTGGCGTAAACCAAAACTGAACGCGATATAGCCCAAGCATTGTGGGATTAACGTCAGATAACTGATGACTAATACGTTAATCTGCGAGGAAAACAGGTTCTCCCCCGTAAACCAGAGCGTTGGCAGCAACAGCATCGCACCCAGGCCAAAAATACTGCCCATCGCCGCTTGTGACTTAATCCCTTTGTCGATCAGTGCTTTGGTCGCCCAAGAATAAATGGCGTAACACAACCCAGCGAGCAAACCTAAAGCAATACCGAACAGCTTGAGATCATCACCGGATTCATTCGTCGATGAAGATTCTGAAAACACCAACAACCCAATACCCACCACACCAATCGCAAAGCTAGTGAGCCAACGTTTGTTGATATTATTCTTTTTGCTAATAAGACACTCTAACAGAGCAGAAAAGAAAGGTGCGGTAGCAATCGAAACCACTGTACCAATCGCCACGCCAGATAATTTCATTGAAGAATAGAAAGCTAAAGGATAGATCGCTAAAGCCAAAGCGCTCACCGTCAACAGCTTCTTGTTCTGCAAAAGCTTGTCGAAAGCGAATAGGATTTTTCGATACGCCAATCCCGCTTGCATTAGGCCACCGACGCCCATAGAGAAAGCACCAATCGCTAATGGGCTTAGATCAGGCGCAAAACTTGCGGCGGTGCCTGTCGTGCCCCATAAAATAGAAGCAAACAAGATGGCTAAAGTGCCCGTTTGGAATTCGTTAACGCGATTGATGGCAAGATTCATTTCTATTACCCAATTTTCAGTTCTGAAATAGATAATAGTGAAGATTGATAAAAGTTAGTTTGCCGAAAGGACGCTATTGTTGTTTCTAAAGACTGTCTTTCATTGAGCCTAGAAACGCCCTTGGAGACATGCCAAAGTGCTGAGAGAAGCGACGACTGAAAGCAGACACATCACTATAGCCCACATTTTCAGCAATCAATTGAACCGGTAAATCGGTATGAGTTAACAAGGCTTGGGCTTTCTCCATACGATAGCGAGTGATGTATTTAAGCGCACTGATACCCAGACATTCTTTGAAGCGTTTTTTGAATTGAGTGGGGCTCAAACAAGCCGTTTCTGCAAGTTGCGAAATGGATAATGGTTGTGTGTAATTATCCGCTATCAGCCTTTGTACAGCGCGGATTCTTGGGTCGATGCTCTTGCTCACTTGTTGTTGCTCTAACAGCAGTGAAAACACATCCAAGATGGATGACTCAATACCGCTATCGACCTGATATTCCAGCTGCTTCTCAACAAACAACAAGAAGCTCATCAAAGGTGGCGTTATCGTGAAAACCGAGAGCTCGTGCTCTAACAAATGCTGAGGCAACACAGCCATATCCGCGACAATAAACCGCGCTGCTTCGTCCGCTTTAAACGCATGTGCTGTGGTTACCGGAATCACCACACATTCGCCCACCGCCACTTTACCGACATACCCCACCATTTCGATATTAATACTGCCTTGGATCGGCAATACCAGTTGATGATGGTCATCATGAGCATGGGTATTAAATTGCTTGGTGTAAGATCGAATGCTTAAGCTAGATTTCATGAGCAACGCCGGAGTACATTTCGCTAGGTTAAAGTAAGAGATACAAAGTTACATTATCACTTCCCTAGAGTCACACTCAATGATCATCAAATTCATGCTAACTAGGTGACATGATCAAAAACGGCCTCTAAATGAGAGGCCGTTTTTATTCGAATGCTTAATCACGTCAAAGATTTAAAACGATACTTGGTTATCCTGACCAACCACTACCTGAACACTATTTTGAACTTCATAAATGTCAAAACCATCAGCAACCGGATCAGCATTGTCTTCATCACTGTCGTGTTGCGCGGTACAGGTATAACCCAATGAGTAAGTACCTGGATCAATAAATCCCAGAGAGAACTCATAGTTAGTCTGTGCTTCATTCATTGCCACTGATGCTGAAGTAATCGGCTTCACCTCATCGGAACCGCCAATAGGCGCCATGTCAGCTTTGTCGACATTACCTTCATACAAGTACACCGACTGAACATAAGTATTATCATTTGTAGGGTTACAAGCTTCAAAAGTGGTACTCGAAACAGTACCTTCAATGTTTCCTGTCTCAACCGTATTGATAAGGCTTACAGACGTTCTTTGAATAGTGTAATCAGGGAAAGTCGAACTGTTCTTTAGGCCACGTCGAAGATCGAACTCGACAACAAAATCGTTACTCTGTTGGTTCACATTAAATGAATCATTAAAGTAAAGCACGCCAGCGTTATCTTCTTTACCAACACCTTGCGGGCACGCGCCATTACCTTTCACCGTTAACTCACGAATCGAGTCATCGTTTTCTACAACATAAGATGGATGTGTCGGGTGATCGCCATCATTCGCAAACACACATAGTTTATAGCTACCTACTGGAACTACCTCGTTTTCAATCAAAGGAAGTGCATCGCTTCCTTGGTAATCCAATAAATTGACACTTAATGGAATAGGATCTTCACCGTCTGGCAACGGGTCGCCATTTTCATCAACGTAATCACCGTTTTCGTCCGTTTTATACACGTCATACACTAGCGTTGTACCTCCCTGAATCGGAAGTAAAGCTACCTTGCTGAATGTCACCGTCACATCTTTAACATCATCGACGGGCGCATCACTCACACTCAAGGTAATGGGTGTCGTACTGCTTGATGATCCTGAGTCTCCGCCACAACCAACAAGCCCGGCCAACACAAGGCTAGCTAAAGCCGTTTCCTTTAAATATTTCATAACTCATTTCCTATAAAATCACTGCTCAATAAAGGGCTTATTTGAGTGCCCTCTTATTCTTTTTCTTGTTGTGACCCATAAATAAACAGCGCTATTGTTTGATGATCCCTACTATTCAGGGCATTCCTCATCCAAAAAACACTGTTCATCAAGGTGCACATATCAAGTCGCACATAGGTTAATTAAGTCTAGTAAGTAAATTGTCAGTAGCAACGCATGTTTGGCAAAAGTGCTGTCAATTGTGTTGAAATAGTCGTTGAGTAGAAAATGGGAAGCAGGGATTGAAAGCAACTTGATCAAAGTGAATAATCGCCACCAAGATCAAAAAAGGCCGTTAAGACAGCCTGTTGCTGAACTTAAACGACCTTTTCATTGAATTTTGATTAAGCTAATTCGATCTTAGCTCATTCAAATTCGCTTATTTTTGAAGTTGTTCTTTAGCCGCTTCAACCTTAGAGAAATCTAGGCCAAGCTCTTCAACGGCTTCTTTGATTAGCGCAGGGTTTTGCATTACCTGGCCCATCAGCATTTGAAGTTTATCTTGTGGTAAGCCAAGTTGGCTGATCGTCGCCATTGCTGCAAGAGGGTTCTCGGTCAACGTCTTGAATAGCTCGCTGATCTGCTCGTCGCTAATATTGTTCTCTTTCAACATTGCTAAAATCGGGTTCATTTTTTTGCCTTTGAAACACTAAATTAAGTAGGAGCACAGCATACCATCTAGCTGTGCTCGATTGTACTAGCAACTTATACTTTGCCTACTGTGAAGTAACCCTAAGCCTAGCGAGACTCTAATGGGTAAGAGCGGTAGCTCCACATACCATAGGTTCTAAGCGCATCTCGGTAGATACCTAGTAGCTCACCATCACTCGCCTTCTTAAGATCTGCGAGTGGCTTGTCTGGGTAAGAAACCGTATCAAAAGTAATGCCCTGAGGGCCGGTTTGCCAGCTAGCGATTTCAAACAGAGTTTGACCACGACGAACATGGCTTGCCGAGCTAATAATGGTCGCGTGCTTAATATCATGGCGAGCAAGTGCGTAGCTACTGAATAAGGCATTGCCTACCGTGCTGGTCGCGTAATTCTCTTCGATGATGCGATCTTTGCTTACCCCTTTCTCGATAAGCCAATCCGCCATTAACTTACCTTCAGTCTTGTGGTTCTTGGGCACGCCACCCGTTAACACGATCATCGCATCTGAGTTCGCCTTAGCCATCGCCAATGTTGTCTCAAGACGCTCAATCAAAATTTGATGCATAGAGCCGTCTGGATTAAGCGCATAGCCCAAAGTGACAATCGCGCCATGATGATCAAGCAAGCCTTTATCCGCAGACTCTTTCAACGGTGTTTCTAACACGCGGTCGACCGTAGCAAAAATGCGTTTGATGTCTTCTGCTTTACCTTTGTTCAGGCTTTCCAGTTTCTCCATGTGCTTATTGGATTCACTTTCATTGCCTTCAAATCGCTGCCAAACCGCAAGGTAAGCATGAAGATCAACATCGTCTGGTGCAACCGTCAGCGCTTGCTCAAACAGCTCAATAGCGCGCTCTGCATTCTTGTTGTAGATCTGAGCGTTCGCTGCCGAGATAAGCAAATCAGTACGGTAAGGTTCTAGTTGGTAAGCTTCTAACAATCGGTTAGTCACAATTTCCATGTTGCTTGGCATTTTAGCCGTAAAGCCCGCGTGAGAAATTCTTGCCGGAGACTTAAACGCCTGCAACGCATCAAGAAGTAATTGGTCGACAACTTGTCGCTTAGTCACCAACTGCGCGTAATCCGCAGAAGCCTGTACTGCGCCGTCGTTAGCAGCAAAAGAATAAGGTGTTGCGCCAAAAGCCAGCATGCCACCAAGAGCGAGGGCGATAATGTTCTTTTTCATGAAAAGATCCTGTGTCGTTAAGTGTTCACATCAGATTTGCTCACCAATGTAAGTCCCTAAGATTAAAAAACCGTGAAGCACACCTTAATCTCTAACGTTTATATTCATTTGCTGCATAAGGTGTGGCAGCAGATCACGATTTTGAACTTACCAATAAGCCTGTGCATCCAGATAATTCTGGTTTGAACCAGTGCTCAACGTTTTTGTTGGAATATCTGACTGCGGATTTCATACGCCCTATCCCGCCAAAAACCACCCATCACAAATCCGAACTCCGCATAAAGCAACGAATCAAAAAAACCACTTTAAGCTCATTTTTTCAACAACTTAAAATCCAACACACTGAATCGCGCGATTTTACCCCTCGCTCAAATAACGAGGTCTTCAACACATAGAGTTGGAATGCGAGTCAGAAGATCTTCAAATAATTCAAAATCAACCATTGAACGATCGTTCAAGTGGTGCTTTAATAAATGACCAATACAAGGAGTTACCCCATGCTTAAGTTCTATTTTCACCAAACACCAAACCCAATGAAGATCGCTCTGTTTTTGGAAGAGACAGGCCTAGATTTTGAACTTGTTCCTGTCGATACCTTAAAGGGTGAGCAGCATTCACCGGAATATCGTTTAATCAATCCAAATGGCAAAACGCCTGCGATTGAAGATGAAGGACAACGTGTATTCGACTCTAACGCTATCCTTCTGTATCTCTCAGAGAAAACAGGCAAGCTTGGCGGTCAGCCAGAAGACAGAGCTGAACTACTCTCTTGGATGATGTTTATCGCGAGTGGCCTTGGTCCATATTCAGGCCAATCGGTACACTTCCGCCATGCTGCACCAGCAGGCTTAGACTACGCTGTGAACCGATACCTACGTGAAGCACAACGTCACTACGAAGTGTTAGAGAAGCATATGGAAGGTCGTGAATTTATCGTAGGAAATGAGTACACCATTGTCGATGTCGCTGCATGGGGTTGGATTGACAAAGCACCAGTCGTGCTTGGTGAAGAAGGCTTATCACCTTACCCGAACTTGAAGCGCTGGTTTAACGCAATCAACGCCCGCCCTGCTGCACTGCGCGCTCGCGAAACCGGCAAAGGCATTGAATTTAAAACCGAACGTGATGAAGAAGCAAAACGAGCACTGTTTCCTTCGAATTATGCGAAGTAGAAAAATTGAAAGTTAACGCTCTACTGAGTAATAGCTAGAATTAAACATAAAGAGCCGCTAAAAAGCGGCTCTTTATGTTGAAAAATAACAAGTTGATACTTTTTGTGGATTGATGCGAAAGTTCAATATTCGTAATTATCCACTCCATAATAAGTGGCTCTTAGATCAACTAGACACTAGCCTCTACGAGAACTGGAGCCACAATTGTACTCTCTATCCTTTGTTCAACTTCGCTGTAAATATCAACATCTACATTTGGAACATTAAGTGAAACTAATAACGAGTATCTAGCTTTTGAGTCTGTTCTCTGTTGAGAGTTCCTCGTTTTCCACCAACCACTGGCTGGATAGATTGCAATTTTCCCTCGAGCAGCCAAATCCGCGGCACTACCACGCCAGATATCTTTGTGTATTGAGCCTCTGTGTCGCTGACTGACGCCTAGCATCCAATTCGAATCATTGTGAGAATCAGGCCTCTCACCGTCAGCCGCTGCGTTTATGCGTCTCATAAATTCAGAATCTGACTCATCTTGATGCTTAACATCGAACCTTAGTTGATGGCTAGCATAACTATACTTGCTTAATACATTCTTACTTGTTGGGTTAGGCTCTATAAAATAGGACAAAGTAATTGTTAGCTCAACGTCTGCCTCTCCAATTTTTTGAAGTTCTTCAATAGGCCAAGGCAAATCATGCAAATGCATGTCCTTAGTTTTTGGTTGCGCTCCTGTCGGCTTAACATAAGGTTGTAATTCATCCTCTACGACTAAAGATAATGAGTTACTTGCACTGTTTAATGCTCTAGTCAGATTAGGAACACCAAAACCTACCTTTCGAATTAACTTAGCCATGTTTGCTTTAGTAATCGAACGGTCTGTTCTCGTGGCCCCAATGAGAGAATACATTTTATCAGTCCAATCTGCAGAATGAACCATCAAAGCTCTGACTGTTTCAGGCCATAAGTTCTTATATTGAGATTGTATCTGAGCGGAAAATCTTGCTGCCAGCGCTGTCGCTGAACTAGTAGCATTTGTACACTGGAAGTGCCTTTGCGTGAAGTCTTTGTATGTTGTCAGCAATTGAAGATCTTGAAGGCCAGCACAACCTAACTCATCGCGACCAACATTACCGCCTTCAAATACGATCTCAGGTTTGATAGGTGAATTTCGTCGGTCCCACTCTAATGACGTCGTGCTATATGGAGATATGCCCCCCTTATCAGCTAATGGCGAGTACCCACTCGACTCTGTCAGTGTGTTCTTTTCAGTATATGCGCCAACAGTAATGGCATTCCACGCTTGAGCTGGGTCATGAATTTCCTGTCTATAGTTATAATCCGGATAATCCATAACAGATTCAATAGCGGCATTACCTGCACAGATCGTGAATAATCGAGGGGTAAGTCCTTCGCCAAGGTAGTCTACAGAAAGTGAATCTAGAGCACTTGACCAAGAAGAGGGACGTCCACGATTAGTTCCTTTCCCTGAAGACAAAGACATAGAAAATGTTCTGGATCTCTCGAAGTTGTTTAACTCAACAGTGGAGATAGCATTTGAAGTCACTAACCCAAGTGATTTCCCTGCATTATCACCATTTCGATTAAGCGTTTTAACAGATTCAAGTCTATGCTGCACCACATGGTTATCAGTCGATTCAAGAACTTTAGTAAGATCTCCCCACATAGCTAAACCAGCCATACTAGTACCATGACCGTTTTGATCTGTTGGATCGTTATCTTCCATGATAGTGAGTTGGTCACTTACAGTAGAAAAAGGGGCTAATAGCGGGTGTTGTACGTTTACACCTGTATCAATGATACAAATGTATGGTGAATCAGAATCACCAGGTTCACTAGGCTGTTCTAAACGTGATAGGGCATCTTCTGTCCATTCTACCTGCTCTGTACTGTTCATCGAATCAAAAAACTCAGCCGTTACCTGAGGAAAACGGATTTCAGATACGCGAGTCAATAAAGCTAGATTTTCTTCAAGCTGACTCTGACTAGCTTTTAGTTGAATGATTGTGTGTTCAGGGAACCTTAAGGTATCTTCCGATACTTCCAAATTTGCTTTTGCGGCTAACTTACGAAAATCTGAGATGATAGAACGATATACTTGTTCTGTATCACGAGCTTTTTTAGGAGTTGAAATCCAAAACTCCCACCAAACTTGCTGCTCTTTATCTTCTGGTAGTAGCTCTAAATCGTCTGACCACATTGAAGAAAAAGTTATTGGGCTAATAGACATTATTGAGTCAATCAACTTCTGATGATCATTCGGAGCACCATTGCGATTTGTTTTTCGGTTTACATATGCCTCTAACTTTTTTTCGTAGAAATCTAGCTTGCCATCTGGGACGTAAGCTGTAGCAACTAATGTTTTTTGCCCTTCATCTTGAATAGTTTTGACGTTGTGAAGCTCAATACCTTGTGGAGCGTTTGCTAGACTAGTCACGGCCATGTCTACATCGGGATGGCTGACGAATTCAACTTGTATACCAATACCTGTATCTAAACTGATATCAGATGTGGTTTCTTTTAGACTATCGAGACGACTTGCTACGCTTGCTAAGTCACCGCGAAGTTTCTGAGACTGTCTAGCTCTATCGAGTTGAGGAACGGTTGATGCACCACCGCCACCAGTCCTAGGTGAAGTAAAGTTATGAGCAATTGCTGACGAAGGTAAGAAAAAATGAGGCTTATTATAAGTGTTTGTTGCCATTTAGCGTTAAAATCCCTGTTTGCCTAATAGGTGCCGGTTTATGTTTTGTCTATCTTGGATTGCTCTTGTGAGCATAGATATTGTAATCGAGTCTAGATCATGAATTAGCATTTCTTTTATTGCGTCGTTCGACGCTAGAGTAATCTCAGCATTACTCAAGCCTTGAGAAATTTCTGGTAGCTTTTTCCAAGAGAAGTTTTTCGCTACGTAGTTAAGAAGACGCGATTTGAACAACTGGATTATTTCATCATCCGTAGGTAGTTCGTATCGAATTACGTCATCGAAGCGCCTAAACAGCGCATAGTCTAAAGATTCAATGTGGTTTGTTGCACAGATAATAACGCTATTAGAATCGTCTTGCTCAATCATTTGAAGAAAGCTGTTGAGTATACGACGAGCTTCCCCCACGTCATTATTAGAGCTTCTAGTAGTGCCTAATGCATCAAATTCGTCGAAGAAATATACTCCACGTACTTCTCTTATAGTATCAAAAATCTGTCGTAACTTAGCTGATGATTCACCTAGATATTTTGTTATCACAGCATCCAAACGTACTTCAAAAAGAGGGAAATCTAACTCTCCAGCTAATATTGAGGCTGTATAAGTTTTTCCAGTCCCTGGCATACCTGCAAGCAACATTTTCCTTCTTGGAGACAAGCCATGATTCTTCAAAACTGTTAGGTGCTTTTGTTCTTTAACTAATCGCATCAGTCTATCTTTGATTTCAGATGTAACAATAAGATCAGAGAATCGAAGTTGGGGATAACTAGTTGTAAGTAAACCAGTTGAATCTTTTACACCACTCGCTATTGATACAGGTAGGTTTTTAGATGTATTTTTCTTAGCTTTTTCAATAAGAACTTTTAATTCTTGAGCAAGTTTACCATGGCCATTTCTTGCTTCATGAGCCGCAACCTGAAGCGCGACAGATAGAAATCTATCGTCGTCTTGATCTATGTGCGATTGCATTAAAGCTTTGATTTGAGTGGAGCTTGCCATGGGAATATGTTCTTTTTTAGAGTGTTGATAACTTAATTATAATAACTTACTTGAGGAATTACCGCTATTACTCTCGTCGAGAAACGCTAAGGAACGTTTCTTATAACCGTTGATTTGTGTCGAATTTACCCTCGTGATACAACACGGGTATTCAAAACGAACAGCATTAGAAGAACGGGTAATTTTTAGTAGAGAAAAAACTCTTGAACAGGATGCGAATGAGTAAAAGGTCTAAGCAACTTTGGGGCAATAATGGTTTGCAAGTCCCAAAACAAAAAGAGCCGCTAAAAAGCGGCTCTTGATTTTCAAACTATTCGAACTCGTTCAGATTACTCTTTACCGAATACGTTGTTCTCTTGCTCTTGTACACGGATGAAAGTCGTACGCTTAGTTAGCTCTTTAAGCTTTGCTGCGCCTACGTATGTACAAGTTGAACGTACACCACCAAGGATGTCAGAAATTGTGTTGTGAACTGAACCACGGAACGGAAGTAAAACAGTTTTACCTTCCGCAGCACGGTACTTAGCAACACCACCTGAATGCTTGTCCATAGCCGACTGTGACGACATTCCATAGAACTTCATGAATTGCTTACCGTCTTGCTCTACAACTTCGCCGCCTGACTCAGAGTGACCTGCTAGCATGCCGCCTAGCATTACGAAGTCAGCACCGCCGCCGAACGCTTTAGATACGTCACCCGCACATGAACAGCCACCGTCACCGATGATCATGCCGCCAAGGCCGTGTGCTGCGTCGCCACACTCGATGATTGCAGAAAGTTGAGGGTAACCTACGCCTGTTTTAACACGTGTAGTACAAACAGAACCAGGGCCGATACCAACCTTAACGATGTCTGCGCCAGCTAGGATTAGCTCTTCAACCATGTCACCCGTTACAACGTTACCAGCAGAGATAACTTTAGTCGGGAATTCAGCACGTACTTTTTGTACATACTCAACTAGGTGCTCTGAGTAGCCGTTAGCGATATCAATACAGATAAATACGAATTCGTCGCTAAGCGCCATGATTTGCTTAGTTTTCTCAAACTCAGCTTCAGAAGTACCTGTTGAAACAAATACGTTGTTCAGCGTTTTCTTGTCTGCTGTTTTTGCGAACTCAGCCCACTGCTCTACTGTGTAGTGCTTGTGTACTGCAGTCATAACACCGTGCTCTGCTAGAGCAGCTGCCATTTCAAAGCTTGCTACCGAATCCATGTTCGCTGCAATTACTGGAGTACCAGACCATTGACGACCGCTATGCTTGAATGTAAAATCGCGGGTTAATTCAACTTGAGAACGGCTTTTAAGGGTAGAACGCTTCGGACGGAAGAGTACATCTTTGAAACCTAACTTAAGTTCTTGTTCGATACGCATGATAATTTGTCCTGTAATCATATTACGTGTCGTGCGTTTTCGGTAAGCGTTGGCAGACGCTTTACTGAGTTTCGGACACAAAAAAACCGGAGCGTTGGCAGACGCTCCGGTTTTCAGCATTATAGGCTGTGATTTACTAACAGCAAGTCTGATATTTCATTTTTTTTTGTGCTATCCTCTCAAAGATTCCATATCTGGTAAAAGCTTCCCGCCCGTCATTTCCTACTAAATTCATAGTAATTAATAACTTAACAACATATTCACGCAAACGCTGTCGGTTTATTGCGCAAACGTTTCCCTTGCAAATTCGGCGAAAAAATCTTCGATAAGGCAAATTTGTGAAAAAAGTGCCCTTTAATCACATAAAAATCACACTTTTCTTGAATCAAAAAATGCGTTTTTTCTTAAATAATTTCATTTTTTTCTGACTTTTTTCGCTTCGAGTGCCGATCTCAGCCCTCTTTCATTAGCCCTGAAATTTATAAAGTACAAAGGCAAGATCGATTAGCACGTTCGAAACTTGGATGAGCGGGGTAAAGTCCACAAAATATGGCAGGTTAGATGCGCTTATTTATGAGAACCCAGCGGATACAAGCCGCTGTTGATAGAGCCTAACAACAACTCGACTAAAGTTAACGAACACGGAACGCCTTTCTTTAGTTCGAACTCATTACTACAGGATCAGATACAAAAATGGCCAAGGGGATTAACCTTGGCCATTTTTATTTGGTTTTCAGAGTGCTCTTATAAGGCGATTCAATTTTCACCTTAAGGTACGTCAAGCCTTTTTCTGAGACATCAGAGCTTCAGCAGTCGCATCTTGAATCGACAAGAACAAGGATGTCACTTGCCCAGTTGGAGAACGCATCGGGTTAAGCGTGACGTTCTGATACATAAAGTCGGCTTGCTGAGTTACTGGCCTCACGTTGCGGCACTTAAACAGATAAGGCCTTTGTTGCCACGTTATGAAGCTACGGCAGCCTAGGTCATAAACCGGTTTTGTTTTAAGCCTAAACCACTCTTCAGGAATTTCAGGGAATAACTCAAAGATCGACTTACCGATCGCATCATGCGATTGCTTACCGCTATGGTGCGTCATGAAGCCATTCCAAACTTGTACCTGAAAGTCACGGTTAATGACCACCAGCCCCATATCGACGTTTTGAACCATGTCTACCATCCAGTGGAACTGTTCAAATTCAGCAGGAAGATTCAACATATTAAAACTCCTCCATTAGGTAGGCCAATTTGTTATCTAGAAGAGGCAGAGACTCATCAACAAACATAAATAGAAGGTCACAACGGATGGACGTGCCGTCGATGTTGTAGCTGACTTCGAACGTCATGGTCTTTTTAAATGAGCCGCTGGTATTTTCAATCACCGAATCAATCGAGATGTGTTGACCTAGCAGCACAGGAGAGCTCTGAAAGAAACGAACTTCTGATTGCTCCCCTAACCCATTCAAGAAAGAGCCGACTAAGATGTTCGATACATCCATCAACAACTCTAATTCTTCTAGCTGCTCGCTTTCTGTTGGCACCTTCATGAGCTTCTTAAGATCGCTCACACTGGAATCACTCAACAAAACTAGCGCTTCACCTGCAATGCCTTCTCCACTGAAGCCTTGGCAAACACCCGACACTTGGTCATTGTCAGCCAAGTCACGAAGTGCCATGTGCAATTCGCTCACTTCGAAGATGTTCACGTTCGGTAATGGTAAGTGAACGAATACATTAAAATGGCGCGCCAATGCATCGGCTGCTCGGCCTATCGCTACGTTCGCGACTTCCATATAGATATCGCGTCTGCGAAGTATTGGCAGTTCTAAAGCGGTTGGGGTAATGATTTGAGGTTGTTTTGGCGGCTCGACATGCTCACGTAAAATGGCTTTTAGCGCTTCTTTATCGATCGGCTTTTGCAAAAATGCTTTGGCGCCAAGATCCAGCACCTTCTGTTGTGCTTTTGGTTGTATGTCACCAGAAACAACGACAACTGGCGTGGTATCGCCTAAACGTTGCATCTCTTCCAATGTGCCATAGCCGTCTAATTCCGGCATGGTTAGGTCGAGGAACATCAATTTGAATTGGTTTTTAGCGAGCTCTTCAAGTGCATTAAGCCCATGAACAGCAAAAGTTATATCTGCATTTAGAGAACTAGGCAGTGACCGAGCCATCTGCTTCCTTGCTAACGCAGAATCATCACATATAAGAACTGGGAACGACATAAATGCACCACTGACAAATTAAAGCTAATTCGACCGAGTGTAACAGAACATTATGGTATCAGGTACGGGGTGAATGGATTTATGTGCAGATTATTAGTAAGAATGATGAAACAGGTGGGTAAGCTATTATTTCGCATTATTCTTCATGAAAAACAATATGCTACAAAGGTAATAGCCAATCCTTGCTGTTGAGTAATAGCACTATTATATTTAACAGCAGCCTTAACAAGCGGGTTTATTAAGGCTCGACTGACTCATTCATTGAACGGCTTTATGTAGCCATGATAGAGAGCTATCCAACAAAGCTAATGCAAGAGAACTAGAACTGATATGAAGGCCATAAAATCAGTAATGCGAAACGTATGATCACAGCAAATACCAACAACGCGATCCCCAGGCGATACCATTTGTATTCGGCGATGTTCATTGGGATACGCTTGTAGAACATCGTAATCACGCCTTTCCAATCGCTACTGCGTCTTCCGTACTGCATCATGCTCGTCAAAACAAACAGTGCGCCAAGCACTAACATTCCTTTTTCAGCCCAGAACAATCCAACTTCCATTTGTGTATTCCTTGATAAAACGGTGAGCAACTCAAATCATTCTAGTCACCTTTTAGCTCGGTTTCTGTAAGACCAAGGTCTAAATTACGAAGTACGCAATTTAGGGCTTATAGGTCATTGTTGGTAATTGATAGTTCTCGGTCAGCAATACAACGTTTATCGTTCAAGGTTCCATGGTAAAGGCGAGCATCACAAGCAAATCACGTATAAGCATGATTCGACAAATCTGGAGATTGGTTGTTCTTTTGAATGACACGCATCAATTGGATAAGCAGCAGAATACCTGTCACGCCTAAGCCAACACCGATTCCGCCCCAAATCCCTGCCAATTCGAACTTAGGCATCAAATACCAAGCCGCAGGCAAGCCAAATACCCAGTAACCGATGGCAGTCATCACGGTTGGCATAGAGACAATCTTCATGCCTCTTAGCAGGTTAATCGCCAGTAGTTGCCAAGCATCAACAATAAAGCACAAAGCAACGACCCAAATCACAGAAGCCAGTAGTGAAGTCATAGCACCCGTGCCATCGTCTAACTTGAAGATAGAAGCGATCATCTCAGGCCATATAATGAACACGGCCGACAACGCCACACTCAACACCGACACCAATATGAAGCTTTGAATCGAGGTTCTTTTTATTCCTTCGTAGTTACCCGCGCCAAAATCACGGCCAACCAAAATCGCCGCAGCTTGTGAGAAACCAAAATTGAAGTTCCAAGTAAAGCTTAAACATTGCAGCAAGATTTGGTGCAAGGCTAACGAAGCAATACTGATCGTGCCCGCCATCAAGGTGCCACCGTAAATCAAGCCATGCTCAAGTAAAGCAGCCAAGCCGATAGGTAGACCCATCAACAACAATGGGCTCATCAACTTGATTGAATACTCTTCTGTATTTAGCCAAGGGGCGAACTGCTTAAACTCGTCACGCTTAAATACCCAAACCGTATATCCAACCATCACGATAAATGCCGCGATAGTCGTACCAAGCCCTAAACCTGTTAAGCCCATGTCTAATTGGAAGGTGAGAAAGTAGCTGACTGGCACATTCAGAATTACGGTGATAATCGACATCACAAGAATGGAGCGCACGTTGCCAAACGCACTGGTTAAGCCACGAAGTACCAACAAGATAAGCGAAGGCAACATTACCCACTTCAAAGCATGGACATATTCCATGGCTAAAGTGATCACTTCTGGTGGCTGTTTGGCTGCTTCTAATACCAACGGAGCAAACCAGAAGTTGGCCATTAAGGTCACGCTGAGCACGAATGCCAACATGGTTGCGCCTTTCACCGCCAATCTAATTTGAGTATTACCAAACTCAGGGCGAGCTACTCGCTGACCATAAGCGATCGCAATCAAATTCGCGACACAACCCACGGTGCTGCTCGCAATAATGAAGATGAAAAAGTAGATTGAGGCACCTAAGCCACCAGCCGCAAGGGCTGACACACTGATACGCGACATCATCCAAACATCAGTAAGGACTAAAGCCATAGAGATCAGCTGTGAAATGATCAAAGGGAATGCAAGAGTGAGTATTTTTTTCATGAGCGCCTCAGTTAATTTCGCCCAAAATACGATCGATGAGGCTGGCGTTCAATTGATAAATTTGCGACTCTAACATTCCATAAACTCATGCGAACGAATTATGACCCCATATCCTAGCTTGCCATCATCACATAATGGCTTAAAAGCCTTTGAAGCTGCCGCAAGGCTGATGAGCTTTACTCTGGCTGCCGAAGAGTTGCATGTGACACAAAGTGCGATCAGCCGACAGATCAAACAGCTTGAAGATGAGTTAAACGCATCACTGGTTATTCGTAAGCATCGAGCCATAGAATTAACGGTACAAGGTCATGATTTGTATGTCGCTTTGCGAGAAAGCTACGGTAATATCGAAGCTGTTATCGCCTCTTGGAGTGAGCCCAAGCAGAAGCGTATCGTGATCAAAGCGACTCTGAGTTTCGCGACGCGAGTATTGATCTCCAAAGTTCGGGAATTAAACGAGCGTTATCAAGATCATGAGATAGTCATTGTTCCTGTGATTGAGGAAGACGAATCGATTAATAGTAGTGAGTATGATCTACTGATCTTCCACACGCGTTTCAAAAAACGCTATGACAAAGCACCTGACATCACCTTCTTGCGTGAAGAGTTTATGGCACCGGTCTGCTCGACTAGCTTAACTAATTCTGCCAATTTAACTAATTCGACCAACTTAACGAATAAAGACACCGACCTCGATTCGATCTTAACCTTGCCAAGGCTGCATCCAACCTTAGATCACCACGACTGGAAAGTGTGGTTGGCCGATGTTGAATTCCCACCAAAGAAACCCGTCAGAAATACCAGTTTCTTGTCTTTAGATATGGCGCTCAGTGCCTGTTTATCCGGTGAAGGCGTTACGGTCACAGATCTATTGCTAGTACAACAAGAGCTCCAACGAGGCTTCTTGTACTGCCCTAAGAATGCAAAGATTCAACACAGTGCTTGGACTTACTTCATGCACCAGCGTAGTCACACGCCTATCATCAACGACCTTATTGAATGGCTTAGAGAAGAGACAACAAAAGAGATCGAGTTGCTGAAAGTACTCGCACAGCAATATCAATGGTTTGGTGTAATAGAACAGGACAAAGACTTTGGTCGGCTCTTCTAAACTAAGTTATGATTCCTTTTCCCTCAGCCTATTGATATTTTTATGTCTTCTTTCTCTTTTTCACAAATCCCTGTTGGGGTTCGATTCATGATCCTCTCCGCTTTTGGATTCGCACTGATGTCAGCTTGTGTGAAATACATCAGCAATTATGGCATTCCTGTATTCGAAATTGTTGCAGCAAGGGCTTTGGTGTCTTTGATCATCAGTTATATCGACGTTAAGCGAAAAGGCATTTCGATCTGGGGAAATAACAAACCTTTGTTGTTTGTTCGAGGCGCAGTTGGTACAGCAGCCTTGATGTGTGTTTACTACGCTGTGACCACTTTGCCATTAGCCGAAGCGACCATTCTACAATACGTTCATCCTGTATTTACCGCCCTACTTGGCGTGTTATTTCTGAAAGAACGCGTCCAAAAATCGACCATGATCTGCATTGCGTTCTGCCTAGCTGGGCTATTAGTGATGGTACAACCAAGTATGAACAGTGGCGCGAGCAGCGAGTTACCGCTATTCAGCATTATGGTGGCGTTATGTGGCGCATTTGGTAGCTCAATTGCTTATGTGATTGTGAGAAAACTTAGCCAAACGGAAGATAGCTCAGTCATCATCTTCTACTTCCCATTGGTTGCGCTACCAATCTCAACAGCTCTTATCTGGAACGACTTTGTATGGCCTAGCCTATTCCTAACCATGATGCTTGTGCTCGTCGGGATTTTCACACAAATAGGACAATACGGTTTAACCAAAGCAATGCAAACCCAGGCAGCAGGTAAAGCTTCAGCTTACTCATACGTGCAGATCGTCTTCTCAGCGCTATTAGGTGTGTGGATCTTCAATGAGATTCCATCGGTTTGGACTTATCTAGGTGGTGGCCTGATTGTCACTGGTGCACTCATTAACGTGTTTGGTAAACAGCTATTGGTGCCGTTCAAGGCTAAATAAGTAACCCACTCAATATCAGCTGATAAATAGAATCTAAAAAGGGCATTGCGGATTATTCCACGATGCCCTTTTCTATAAATGCTCTCTAGCGCGCTTTCATTCAGCTAACCAACTTTAACAAAGCGGCGTATTACGTAACTAACTCGTGGCATTTCGTAACTTAGGATCATCACTCAAATACTCAACAAACTCGATTTCAAAGCCTGCAGGATCCACAAAGTAGACATTTTTTCGATAAGGTTCTTCGGCACCGGGTTTGGCAATTGGAAAGCCCGCATCAACAAGGCGTTGAGTGACACTTTCGATATTATTGGTCACATAAGCGAAGTGTGCGAGACCAACAGAATGCCCAGCCAAATCTCTATTTTCACCTTCACCGTGATCACTTATTGCTATGTATTGGTACTCGTCGCCAAAATGCAGCCAGTTACGTGGCTTGCCTGACCATTCGCCTTTTCCTTCATCACGAACGTACCAGTGTGGAAACGCCGCTTTATAGAAAGTCAGCATTTCAGGGATGTCCTTGACGACTAAATTCACATGTTCAAGTTGGATCATTCTTCTCTCCTTAAAGTATTCTCGTAAGCAACGTTGCACATCCTAATACCTCAAGTTAAGTTGAGGTAAAGCACTAATTTGCATTTATTTCGAGAACGTTTTTAGAGCCCAAATTGTCGTATTTTGAAGCGATACAAACCCTAAGTTTAGACGACCTTCCCTGATGTGGTTTATTTGGAATCCAGAATGACTGAGAGACAAGCCGCTATGGTTTAGGCGGAGTAACCTCAACTTCTAAAGCGGCTCGGTCTCTCCACTTGAAAACCTTCTTCCATTTAATCGGCATCATTGGAATAACGATGAGACTAATGCCCACCAGCGTCAGGATGTCTGGAATCTCATCGAACCACATAACACCAAACAATGTTACGAACACCAACCCAGAATATTCGGCGAGCGCAATCTGGTTGGCCGGTGCTTTTTTGTAAGCCACCACCACAAGCGCATGGTATCCAAGTACGAACAAGTTGATTGCCATGATCCAACCAACATGACGCCATTCGAGCGCAGACCAAGTTGGCAGCGCTAATGCCAGTGCAAGTGGCAGAGTCATAATGCTGGTCCAGAACAGAGTTGAGATGATGTGTTGCTCTGCATTCAAGCGTTTAATCAAGATATTACCCACGCCCATCGCAAGCGCACTGCCTAGCCCAGCAATCGCCGCCCAATGAAATTGTTCAGGGCGTAACACGATTAATACGCCCACAAAACCAATCAGGGTCGCGATCACTTTTGAAGATGTCGGCCTTTCTTTCAACAGCACGATCGACAAAGGCAGCATAAGGATTGGTCCAACGTAGAACATCGCGTTTGCTGTCGCCAAAGTAAGGTGTGTAATGGCGATCATCGCGCAGCCACTCCCCACTAAGATAAATTGAGCCCTTAAGAAGTTGATTCGGCAACCGCCTTTCATACGCGTCTCTCTCGGTAACTTTAACCAAAATGGAAGCAACAAGATCACGCTCAATAGCTGACGGATAAACACGTACTGGAACGTAGGGACTTCGCCATTCAGTATCTTCAATGATACGTCTGAAAAAGACGCAAGTAGGTTTGCGAGCACCAAAAGCAAAATGGCGTGGTTAACAGCTTTATTCATACAGAAGTAAGATTACACATTTGTCATACAATTATGGGCGCACATCATACATGAGAATTTGAAATGTGTAATAGCAAAATTAATAAGGCTCAGACTAATGCAATTTTGAATTAAACCTCGATGAACAAATCACAGCTATTCGTTCAATATTTAGCCGCATTAATATTCTCTTATTGACTGATACATCAAGTTACAATTCGATTTCATATTAGCCAACAACACTGATCTGGGTTAATAAACTGGTTTCACAATAACCTTATTTTTATTGGGGTCAGATAATTAATAAAAAGGAAGTTAAAGTGAAAAAATTATTAGCACTTGGTATCGCAGCGGTAATCTCGGCTCCAGCAGTAGCCGACCACAGCACAATCAATGGTATGGATTTTGGTCCACTCGCAAAGTTAGTCGGCACATGGAAATCAGTCGAAACTGGCGGCGTTGATATTTCTCCAGGCCAAGAAGGCACAGAAGTGGGCAAAGGTGGCCCCGCGGTCACACCATTTTATGAAGTGATGACATTTGAGGTTGCGGCAGATGCAACCAACGCCAGCGATCAATATCTGGTTGCTCTGTACTACAAGCAAGAAGTATTCAGAAAGGCCGACGACTCTAAATTCCACGATCAACGTGGCTACTTCATCTACGATCAAAAAAATCAGATCGTCTACAACTCTTACTGTGTACCACGCACCACATGTGTCACCGCAGAAGGCCCTGCTGGCGATACAATGACGTTAGTTGCGTCAAAGCGTGGCATCGCTGAGTCTGAATACATGACGGACAACGCAACCACCACAGGCTTCACGATGAACATTAGCATTTCAGACGATACGCTGACGTACTCTCAAACAACAAGCTTAGAGATCTACGACAACGCATTTGCTCATACAGATTCAAGCACTCTAGTTAAAGTGAAGTAGATTCAAATACAAACGCCTTTCACAGCGAAGTGAAAGGCGTTTTTCTGTTGTACTTGTAACAACAAACAAGTTTAACTAGATTGTGTATCAACCTTGGCGTAACGGTTGGCTAGCACTGCACAGTAAAAGATCTGAATCGGGTGATAAAGCATGATTGGCAGTAATATCATCCCTAGATTAGGGTTGTGAGCAAAGATCACCTTAGCCATAGGAATACCTGCCGCTAAGGTCTTCTTAGTACCACAGAATACTGCCGCGACTTCATCTTGATGATTGAATCCAACCTTTCGGGCACTCCATTGAATGCCGTGTACCATCACCATCAATACCACTAAACAAATCACCGCTGACAGCAACAACAGCATTGGTGAAAAGTCGCTCCAAATACCGTGTTCAATAGAGTCACAGAAAGCACTGTAGACAATCAGAAGTATCACGTATTTATCTAACTTATTGACCACTGACTTGTGTTTCTGAGTCCATTCAAACAGTAACGGGCGCATCAACTGGCCGACAATCATTGGCAATAGCAGCATTTTAGATATAGAGATCACCGATTCCATCAGGTTTAGCTCTGCACCTTCCAATCCCATAAAGAGCTGGATCAGTAGAGGCGTAATGAACACGCCTAAAATACTAGAAAGTGATGCATTGAATATCGCACCCGGTAGGTTTCCTTTTCCAATCACCGTCATCGCGACCGAAGACGAAATCGTACTCGGTAATACGAAGAGGTAACAGAAACCAAAGGCCAGAGCTGCTGGCATATAAGCGACAAAGCCTTGCCCGAATATCACCCAAAGCAGTGGGTAAACTAAGAATGTCGCGCTTTGTACAAAAACATGCAGCTTCCAATTCGAAAGCCCCTCAAGAATGGCTTTGGGAGACAAACCCAAACCGTGTAAGAAAAACACCAAAGCGATGCCGAGAACAGTCACCGTATCGAGATGAAGTACCCCACCCGATTTGCCCCAATCCGGCGTAAAAACAGCAACGACCATAGCCACCACCATCCCTACAAGAAACCATTCCTTTTTCAGTTTTTCTATCATGTTGACACGCACTTTCTATAGATTCTATTTCAGCCAATAACCCGGCTCCGACGCTATTTATCCTATCGACTCTAATTTTAATTAACCACCATAAACGTAAATTAAGCTTGTCTTTATCTTGAGGGTTAACATCGTTATTAAGTTTGTTACACCCGTTTTGCTCAGGATTAATCGGATGTATGGAATGACGATGAAAACATTAGAAAACAGAGGTTTATCGAGAAGATAAGATCACTTTCAGTGATCGGAACACAAAGGCAAGCCGTAGGGACAGCAATCAAACAGTAACAAATTTAGATACCAATATTCAGCCTATTACCAATAACTACTCAGCGGGAGCAAAACATGGACAACAGAATCACCATTATTGAGTTTCTCAGAGTGTTTGAGTGCATTCGCACCTCTGGCGAGCAACTGGACAATAAATATCAAGTGGGCGAAATGGCGGCTTGGCATGATTATGATGGTTATACCTGTTGGCTAAGCTATAAAGACGTAACAGTGACGCTGATGTTTCATGGTTCATTGAAAATCGAGTACGACAATGCTTCAAATTATTCTGAATTTATTGAGCGTTGTCTGGTTATGCTTGCCACTGAACCTTCTCCATAAAACGCGAACAGACTAACGGCTAACGGCTAACGGAGACAATCATGAACGAAACGGCTTCATTGCTTAAGCGAAGACACCCTTTGTGGCTAGTAATCAGCCTCTCTTTTTTATGGTCTCAAGTATCTGTAGCAGGCATAGGTATGATTGACTTTACACAACCGAACGAACATAAGAATTGGACAGCGACCAACGACAATGTGATGGGCGGCATCTCAACAGGCGAGCTTGTTTACGAAGGCGAGACGAGTCAATTTAAGGGCGAGCTATCGTTAGAAAATAATGGGGGGTTCAGTTCCATAAAGCGCTCCATTAAATCACCAGCCCATGAAATAGATAGCGCAGAGCTAGTATTCGTTGGTGATGGTCGCACTTACCAACTGAGGCTCACAACATCGAAAGATGGTAATCGAGTTCAATACAAACACGATTTCGATACGATAAAGGGAGTGCGGCTTAACAAGGTGTTCCACTTCAATGATTTTCAAGCGGTGTTCAGAGGTCGGCTACTGAGCGATGCGCCGGAACTTAAGGCACGAGACATCAAACAAATAGTTTTTTTGATTGCGGACAAACAGCCCTCGCCTTTTGAGCTAGACCTAATACAGCTTCACTTCAGAACATCGAAACCTATCACATCACCAGAAGCTGACTAAACTGAAAACAAACAAAAGCCCCTGAAACCTTTTGACTAGCAATCAGATATCAGGGGCTTCTTCTATTTAAACCGTCAACGACTCAAAACAACGACGGATAAAAACATCAGCAATTAGTATTTGATGGCAGTTTTACCAATCGAGGCACTGCTCTCAATGCGTTGGTGTGCATCTTTGATTGTATCCACACTAAAGCCATTTAGGGTCGTGGTTAGAGTCGTTTTAATACGGTCCGAATCAATCAGATTCGCGGCTTGGAATAGGATGTCTTGCTGCTTCTGGATATCTTCGGTGTTAAACAATGAACGCGTGAACATCAGCTCCCAAACAAAGCCTGCTGATTTTCCTTGCAGCGCTGATAAGTCAATGCCACCATCAAATTCAACAATCGAACTGATCATGCCTTGCGGTGCGATCAACTCAACCATCGCATCCCAGTGCCCTTTTGTATCAGCAACATTGAAAATGTAGTCAACATGTTGAATGCCTTGCTCTCGCACTGACTCAACAAGGTTACGGTGGTTCACCACATAGTCCGCTCCCATATCTCTTACCCACTGCTCCGTTTCAGGTCTTGAAGCTGTTGCGATAACATTTAGGTTGGTCAGTTGCTTAGCCAGTTGAATCGTAATTGAACCAACGCCGCCCGCTCCACCAATGATCAGGATAGACTTTTTCTCTTCAGGACGAACACGCAAGCGGTCAAACAACGCTTCCCATGCTGTAAGCGTCGCTAGTGGCATAACGGCTGCAGCTTCATCAGAAAGGCTCTTAGGCGCTTTAGCGGTAATACGGTAGTCCACAGCTTGGTATTCTGCGTTAGCCCCCATGCGTGTTACGTCACCCGCATAGTACACACGGTCACCGACTTCGAAGCCTTCAACGTCAGCACCTTTACCAACAACTTCACCGACTGCGTCATAGCCCAGCACTTTTGGCTGCTCAAGAGTTTTGTCTTTGGCATTACGAATACGAATTTTAGCGTCAGCAGGATTGATAGAAGTCGCGCTCACTTTTACCAGCAAGTCATTATTTTTTAGTTCTGGCAGACTCGTTTCAAACTCAAATAAACTGTCTTGCTCTGTAATCGCAAGTGATTGAGTAAATCCGATAGCTTTCATTTTTGATGGTACTGACATTGTGCTTTCTCCTTGAATTAGACGAGTTAATCTTAGTCAATTCTCACTCTAGATAAACCGCCTAATATTTGAATAATTCTCAAATAATTTTTGATAGTGGTATTGCCGTTATCTGAGTAACGCAGACGTCTCACTGCATTGCCAACGGCTTAAAGGCTAAATCAGGCCTTTCTCAATCAACCAATCATGTGTGACTTGATCTTGTGGTTTACCTTCACGGCAAACTTTGTAATCCAGCTCTGCGATGATGTCATTCGAGAAGCATAGGGAATCCAACTTCTGAATCTGTTGTTCGCTGAACAGATGCTTCTTGTCGTCTCTTAAAAGAAGCACTGCTCTGTCCACTATTCCGAGTAGGCCTTTTGGCTCTTTGAGCTCACGAATATCGTAACGATAGTGCAAAAACTGAGGTTTCCACAGTGGCACTACCACCCACTCTTTGTTTGCGACTGCACTTTCAAAGGCACTGAAACAATCGTCTTCACTGCCAGGAAAGAACTCGTAGCCGGCATCGCTCAGGCCATAATCTTTCATCATCTGGATAGAGAAGCGTGTGATACCAGCGCCGGGGTTGATGCCTTGAATGGTCGAGTTCATTTTCTCGATCACTTCAGCTTTTAATAAATCAGAGACTTCAGAAACCGCCTCTTCAGGCACATAGTCTGGTACGCCCCACAAAGCATAAGGTTCATAATGAAGCCCAAGCTCGATAAGTGGCTCAACTTCTTCAACGCCCGCTTTGTAGATACCGTGACTTGATGGCAACCACGCAGAAGAAAGCATATCCACTTGGCCTGCTTTCAGCTTTTCAAAGTTCTCCTGATGTGGAGAGAAAATACGCTCTACCTCAAAACCCATGGATTTCAATACATTGGCAACCAATGATGCGGTCGTACGGTGGAACGACAAATCCGTTACACCCATTGTGATTTTCTTAGTCATCTTATCCCCCTAGATCGTAGGTTTCGTCCATACGATGTGTACTGCGCTACGTTGTCGATATGGGGAAATGATAGTGAGAAAATTACTAATGAAAAACAGCCTCATATTTGAATTATTATCAAATTAGTTTTGACAATTAAGTATTTGAAGCTAACTTAGAAGCGATAAGTAGAGATAACCCATTTGCAGATTGTGATGGGGAAATATCCCAACGCCATGTTTAGAACATAATTCAATACAGGTAGATAACATGCTTCTTGAAGATTTACAGGTCATTTTGAAAGTGGCGGAGTTTCGCAGTATCACCGCTGCAGCCACCAACCTTGATATGCGCACTGCCACAGCAAGTGCAGCGGTAAAACGTGTTGAAGCGGCACTAGGTGCGGAGTTATTTGTAAGAACCACGCGCCACCTAAGGCTCTCTTCAGCTGGCGAGCGTTATTTACCGGAATGCGAACAAGCCTTAAAGATGTTGGAGCAAGCGAAGCTCAACATGCGCGAAGAGCTTGGTATTCTTGACGGTGAAATTCGCATAGCGCTTTCATCAGATCTAGGACGCAACCTAATCACACCTTGGTTAGATGAGTTCTTGCTTGAATACCCAAAGGCGACGCTTCGCACTAGCATCAGCGATAGCAATATCGACTTCTACCGAGATTCCGTCGATATGGCGCTGCGTTACGGCTCTCCGACCGATGCGAACATGTATGGTTTCAAGATATGCGATGTGCCGAGGATATTGTGTGCGGCTCCTGAATACTTGGCTGAAATGGGCACACCAAAACACCCGAGTGACTTAGCTCAGCACAATGGTTTGCTTTACCAACTCCATGACATGTTGCAAGACGAGTGGGTGTTTAACGATGGTACTCAAGATCATAAAGTGAAACTAAAAGGAAATCGCGCTTCGAACGACGCAGACCTTGTAAGACGTTGGTGTATCGCAGGTAAAGGGGTGGCAATAAAATCTTGTCTAGACATGTCTCCTCACCTGCTTTCAGGCGAAGTGGTTAAAGTTATGCCTGAATTTAAGCCGACACCTACCGAGCTGTGGTTAGTGTGTCCAAGTCGTCAATCCATCACCCCTACTGTGCGTCTACTGAGAGATTTATTCAGAGAGAAAACCGCTGAGATCCTTTCGCAACTGAGCAAACAAGGCATTACAGAAGGCACAACATCTTAAGGTTTAATGTCGCTTATATAAGAAGCAGAGAGACAAAAAAGGCGTTAGCGAACTTCAATTCGCTAACGCCTTTCATCATTAGAACATCATAGCTGCATGATGAACCTTAATAAGAGTACTTAGTTTAATACTCTTAATACAAAAGCTTAGTTTGACTCGTCTTCAACATCGCAGTCTGCGCAGCACTGAAGAGCAATCTCATGTTCGAAGGTGATGGTGTCTTTACCTTCTTCAAGTAGCTCTGCGATTTCGTCTGCCACTTCTTTTTCATCATCCGCTTCGATTCCGCTTGCTAGCTCTTCTTCTGAATAACCGAAGAAGTTCAGTAGTAAATACTCACGCGCTTCATCTTTCGTACAAACCACGTCCGCTGAAAGATCAGGAGTAACCTCGCCTTGTGCAAGTGTTGCTGTCACTTGTGCGATAGCATCGTCTTTCATCGCAGGCGTTAACCAACCAAGATCAGTACTTACTGTCGTTTTTTTACAGTCGAAGCAAGGCAGTTGGTGAAAGTAGTATTGAAAGGTAGTCATAGGTAAATTCTTCTTTAAATGTTGTATAGCGAGATTATGCGCGTTTTGTAGCAAAATACTATCTCAATCACAACCTGAAACCGCTTCGTTCTAAGTATTTTTCAAGCTCCGCGCAAGCTGATGTGATCATCCTATAAAAGCGCTGTTTTGCGCATGCTTACTCAGCTTTACGCTTGTTTACATTTGTACGGGTAATATATGCCTTATCAGATAACAAGCGTGGCACCTCACAAATATTTTGGCTCTTGCTTAGTTTCGTCGCTCCAGCTGTTAGCTATGAGATCACGGCTTACTTAGCTACTTAGCTCGGATTTGTTTGAAATAGCTTTGTTTTCAATTAACTTACTTGCACTTGGCTTATTTTGAACCACGCTTATTTAAATAACCCCTTCTCGGATACCCAATCAATGATCATCAAAAAATATCAAGCCCTTGCCCTTTCATCGGTTGCTTTGCTCGCTACAGGCTGCTCACCATCATCAGATACGCCTTCGGTCAGCAACATCAGTGATTACCAAGGCTCAGCGAGTATTACTCAAGGTGTGGCGACCACTGTTGAATCGAATCTCTTTGAGTGTGCAAACGGACGTAGCCGAGTGGCGGGCGTCGGGGAAATTATGGACTCAGAAGGAAAGGTTTGGACGGTTCCAGCCAAGAACAACTTTGCGACAGGGCCAAAAGCCTTTGATCTTTATGAAGAGTGCTCAAACACCACACCAAGCAGCCTAGCCGAAGTCGATCAAAGCTCTGTACCTGTAGCGATAGTGGATCAAGACGGTGAAGAAATAACAGGTTATATTTTTGCCGATAACTATTTCGAACTTTATATCAACGGCCAGTTAATCGCGGTAGACACCGTTCCTTTCACACCGTTTAACTCAAACATCGTCAAATTTAAGGTGAAGAAGCCTTACACGATTGCGGTGAAAGTGATTGATTGGGAAGAAAACCTAGGCCTTGGCAGCGAAGATAACCGCGGAAAGGCATACCACGCTGGCGATGGTGGCTTTATCGCGAGCTTTAGTGACGGAACCGTGACAGGACCAGAATGGCAAGCACAAACCTTTTATACCTCACCGATTTATGACCTGACTTGTTTGAGTGAAGTGGACGGGAAGCGTCTTTCTGAAAGCTGCACCACGGAAGGAACTGACCACGGTCAAGATGCCTACGCCGCTCATTGGGAAACACCAACCAACTGGATGAACCAAGAGTTCGATTCAACATCTTGGCCTCTAGCATCGGTATATTCAGAGGACGATATTGGCGTGAACAATAAAAAAGCGTACATGAACTTTATCGAAAAATTCAGTGGTGCAGGCGCAAGCTTTATCTGGTCGACAAATGTCGTTCTCGATAATGAAGTGCTACTGAGATACGAAGTTAGGTAACTTTATTCCTTTGTAAGTAAGCCCAGTCACGAGTATGACTGGGCTTACTACTCAACCAGCTTGCTGGTGTTTCTAATTCACAACGAACCCAATCATAATCTTGAGTCATTTCATTCCGACGAAGTTTGCGAAGTCTTGTTTGCTCCACGCGACTTAGCTTTGTAATTGTGTAACCAGCAACAAAACAACCCAATACACAGACCCCAAAATGCACTGCCGATCCCCAATAAATTGGTGCCAGAAGCAGTGAATAAGAAAGTAAGCAGTGCGGGTTCTCGGTAATGACTGTCTGCCATTGATACCGCAAGGCAATTCATCAAGGTCGGCATCACCGCTAAGCCAGCAACCGCAATGACAATCTCGGAGGGCACAGCGCTAAACAGCGACACAAATGACATCCCCATCACGCCAGCTAACAAGTAAAACCCGCCCATACAGATCCCCGCCATGTAACGTGTCTTTGGATTGCCATCCGCATTCGGGCCCATGCAAATAGCGCCCGTAATCGCAGCAAGGTTATACGCAAAGCCACCAAACGGCGCGAAGATCAAACCTGTCACCCCAGTGGTGGTAATGATCTTCGATGAATCGACCTGGTATCCGTTCGCTTTTAGAACCGCAAATCCCGGTAAGTTCTGTGAAGCCATCGTCACTATAAACAATGGGATACCTACACTGAACAACGAAAAGAACTCAAAATCGGGCGTAATGAACATCGGGGTCGTTAATCCCATAGTTACCTGACTGACATCGAGTTTGCCAAACCCCACACACATAACCAGTGCGATAATGAAAATACTTGGGATCAGTAAATTACCTAACCGCGCTTTCGCCAGAATAAATACAGCGAGCATGACCGCTACGACTTGTGCCTCTTCCATTAACGACGTGAACAAACCCAAACCGAATTGCAATAGGATCCCCGCGAGCATCGCAGAGGCAATCGATGTTGGGATCTGTTTTAGGACTTTCTCAAATATCCCCGCTAATCCAACTAACGTGATCAACATCGAACTGAACAAAAACACGGCTACTGCCTGATTCATTGTCAGCCCTTCAAGAGATGTGATTAACAACGCCGCTCCAGGCGTCGACCACGCTGTAACCACAGGCTTCTTGTAATGAAACGAAAGCAGTATTGTGGTTACGCCCATGCCAATTCCCAACGCCCAAAACCATGACGCCACTTGTTCTTCAGTTGCTCCAGCACTCATTGCCGCTTGGAAAATAATCGCCGCGGCGCTCGCATAACCAATGAAAACAGCGATAAAGCCAGTACTGACGTGAGAAAATTTTAGCTTAGTCATGTTAATTTTTTCCTGCGTGCGTTATAACGTCCATAAACCAAACCTAGCATCGTGCGCTATAACGCACAACTTATTTGTAAAAAACTTGTAGAGAAAATATGCAAACAGAAATTAAAGTTGGCGTTAACTTGAAACGCCTTCGCCAAGAAAAAGGCTGGAGCTTAGACAAAACAGCGAAAGAAACTGGCGTGAGCAAAGCAATGCTAGGACAAATTGAACGTGGAGAATCCAGCCCGACAGTCGCTAAGCTCTGGCAGATAGCTTCTGGATTCGAGGTGTCACTTTCGAGCTTTATCGCGGCTAGCCCAAACAGTGAACTGACGAGTTTATTCAGAGATGCAAACGAACTAAGGCATGAAGAATACAACATTGGCTTTTTCGTCAGTTTGTTGTTTCCTTTTGAGGAAGCACTAGGATTTGAAATATTCGAACTCACCCTAGCACCCGATTACCAGCATGAATCCGCCCCACATAACGCAGGCGTCACTGAGCACATCTTATGCATTTCAGGAGAGATGGCCGTGATGTTTGATGATGAGTGGCATACGTTACGCGCAGGACAAGCCGTTCGCTTCAATGCCAACCAGACCCATGCCTACAAAAATATCGGTGAAGGAAACGCCGTATTTCATAATGTGATTCACTACCCTAATAACAAGCAATAGTGCCGGATTTGGTGCTAACGGATGTTTAGCTCTAACCGGATGTTCAGCGCTAACGAAAGAGCTGGCAGACCACTGGCTGTTACTAACTTAAAGCGACTATACGTTGACGACCATACTGCCATCTTCGGCTTGATAACGAGCCCATAGTTGAGAGAGGTTTTCTTTATTAAGCTGTATCTCTTTTTCTTTCAGAAACGTTTCGTTGTGCAGCTTCGAATACGAGCGCTCAGCAAGGTCACAGCTAAATGTAACGATGGTTTTCCCTTTCCCCATTCTAGCCGCAGCGTATAGCGCACCTGCTACGTTCAACGACGAACTGCTTCCTAGAAGAATACCGTCATGTTCCGCAACAAGGCGGGATATCGTCACCAAATCCTGATCGGGAAGCGTGATGGCACGATTGATTTTTGCCTGCCTGAAATTTTCAACCGTTCGCATGATCCCTATGCCTTCCGTGAACGAACTTCCCGTTGATTGATAGTGTCCATTACGTAGAAACGAATAAATGCCGGACCCATTTGGGTCAACTAACCAAGTTTCGAGATTGGGTTGCTGCTCAGATAGATAGTGTGAGTTTCCGGCAATGGTTCCACCCGTCCCCACCACTGAAACTAGAGCATCAATATTCCCCTGTGTTTGCTGCCAGATCTCAGGTCCAGTATTTAAATAGTGCGCTCGATAATTACTGAGATTTTCAAACTGATCTGCCCACCAATAACTCTCATTTTCGACACCAATCCGCTTAGCCGTGTGGTAAAAATGTTCAGGGTTTGCAAAAGGACAAGGGTCGACCAATAACAGTTCAGCATTATAAAGCGAGATCATGCGCTCTTTCTCTTGTGCCTGCCCTTTTGGCATCACCACCAACATTTTGTAACCAAGGGATTTAGCGACCAGAGCAAGTCCTATTCCCGTATTACCAGCAGTACCTTCAACGATTGTCATTCCCGGCTTAAGCTTACCGGCTTCTATTGCATCCATAACCAACTGAAGTGCCGCTCTATCTTTAATCGAACCACCCGGGTTCTGGTGTTCGCACTTAATAAGAATCTCACAACCTGATATCTCTGAAAGACTGTTGATTCTAACAAGATCGGTATCGCCAATCAGTTCACTGAGATTGTTTGCAATATGGGCAGATGACATCGCGACTCCATTTATTTGTTGAGGATAAGTTTGTTCATCGATTGGGTTGTCGATGATCATAAGCGTAGCTCTGGGGTCTGCTTAGTCAAGAAGTGCCGGAATTGAAAAGACTCTCATTTTCCAAATAGCAATTATAATTAGGGGTGACCGATTAGATTGAGGGCAAAAAAATGTTTCTAAAAGAGAAAAAACCGGTGACCTCGTTGATATAACTGAAATGACCAAATTAACCAACTTATTTAAAGACAGTATCGAAGGTCGGTTTCAAGCAGGCGAAGAACAGCAAGACCCTGAGATGTTTAAAAAGTCCGAACTGATGTTTATGTCAGGGGAAGAGTTACCTCGATGCTGGACAGATCCAAACTACCGCTCAGGGACTAAATAACCTTAGCGCTTCCAGAGCACCCGATGAGTCGCAATTTAAGCTCTGTTCTAAAACTGTTTCACGATCGCCTTGTAGGCTATCCCCCTGTTAAAACATTCAGACGCATCTTTACTAGACACAAAAAGCGAGCCACTTGGGCTCGCTTTTGATTGTCTTTTTCTTGCTTAGACTTCAGTTCAGATTACAGAAGTTCTACCGACTGTTGAGCAATCACGAATTCTTCGTTGGTTGGCAAGCTATTATAATCGCACCTATTAACACGGGTTTGGACAGAAATCATTTAGACTATTTACTTAAATCGGGAGTCACCGGATTAGTTCAGGTATCTAAAACTCCAAGGTCTCACCATCAGCAGGAATAAGGACTTTATCTGACAAACCGTTTTTATCAATTGCTTCTTTAAGAATTGGTCGAGTCACTGCACAGTGATTGAGTGCCTCCATATGGTTCGCAACCACCTTATTAGGGGAAAGGCGAATAAACTCCATGACCTCATCAATAGACATCAATAACGGTTGACCAAC
>NZ_JBFRJF010000041.1:0-47677 GCF_041468745.1 Vibrio sp. 10N.286.52.F8 | reverse complement strand
CTGAGCTAGTATCGCATTATAAAAGGTCTTTCACCTTTCGATTACCGCTTTCGCCGTAACCTACAAATTGGAGCGATACATCGGGTTCGAACCGATGACCTCAACCTTGGCAAGGTTGCGCTCTACCAACTGAGCTAGTATCGCAATCTGAAAACGTCTTTCTCCGTTCAGGGCTGCGAATTATAAGAGCATTTTTTTGTGATGCAAGTCCTTAATGCAAAATTACGAAACTTTTTACTCAACTGCTGTAAAAGCACACAGATTTGCAAAAAAAACGGCTCTTATGTCCCTGAAAAGTTAGATAAACGTGATCATTTTATTCGACTAGATGTTAATAATCGTTTTTCGGTAGTACTGCAGCTCGGCGATCGACTCTCGAATATCGTCTAACGCAAGGTGACTTCCCGACTTAGAAAAACCATCTAACACTTCAGGTTTCCAACGACGAGTCAGCTCTTTCAGAGTGCTTACGTCAACATAGCGGTAGTGGAAGTACTCTTCTAACTCTGGCATGTGCTTGTATAGGAAACGGCGGTCTTGACCAATGCTGTTGCCACAAATTGGTGACTTACCTTTTGGTACCCATTTTTCAAGAAACTCAATGGTTTGTTGGATGGCATCTTGCTCTGAAACCGTGCTTTCTTGAATTCGCTTCACGAGGCCGCTGCCAGTGTGAGTCGTTGTACACCACTCGTCCATCTTGTCCAATTCACTCTGAGGTTGGTGAATAGCCAAAACAGGTCCTTCAGCCAGGATGTTAAGCTCACTATCAGTAACGATAGTAGCAATTTCAATGATTTTATGAGTTTCAGGATCAAGTCCTGTCATCTCTAGATCAACCCAAATAAGGTTCTGATCGCTAAAGGACATAAGGCGTCGCCTATTTGTTTATGTGTAAAAGAGGTACTATACCCAAATAACTATACTCAAACTAGCTTTAGGACCATCGAAATCACGTGGTACCAGCAACATCCTGTTTGAGTCCCCAATCATCAAGTTAGATGTGTTAAGTGAAAAATTGTGGCTAAAAAAAAGAAGTTAACCAAAGGTCAAGTACGTCGTGTACGTAGCAACCAGAACAAGCGACTCAAGAAAGAAGATTCTATCCAATGGGATGAGAACATGCTTGGCGGAACCAAAAGCGGACTCGTGATTACGCGCTTTGGCCAACATGCTGATATCGAAGATCTTGAAACTAACGAAGTTCATCGTTGTAACTTACGCCGTAGTATCGAGACTTTAGTTTCTGGTGACCGAGTGACTTGGCGCGCAGGCTTAGAATCAATGGCCGGTATTTCTGGCGTTGTGGAAGCGGTTGAGCCGAGAACTTCAATGCTGACTCGCCCTGATTACTACGATGGCCTAAAGCCAGTAGCTGCGAACGTCGACCAAATGGTTATCGTATCGGCTGTGCTACCAGAGCTATCACTTAATATTATCGACCGTTACCTAATTGCTTCAGAAACGGTAAACATCGCGCCGCTTGTTGTACTGAACAAGGTCGATCTACTGACTGATGAGCAGATTGCTGAATACCGTGAAACACTTAAAGAGTACGAGAAGATCGGCTATAAAGTGATGTTCGTGAGTAAAGAGTCTGGCTACGGCATCAAAGAGCTGGAAGCTGAACTCAAAGACCGTATCAACATCTTTGTTGGTCAATCGGGTGTGGGTAAATCAAGCCTAGTGAATGCATTAATGCCTACGCTAGACATTGAAGAAGGCGAAGTCTCTGAGAACTCAGGTCTTGGTCAGCACACAACCACGGCAGCTCGTTTATACCACTTCCCTTCTGGTGGTGATCTGATTGATTCACCAGGAGTGCGTGAATTCGGCCTATGGCACCTAGAGGCCGACGAAATCACTGAAGCCTTTATCGAGTTCAAGCCTTACCTTGGCGGTTGTAAGTTCCGTGACTGTAAACACATTGATGACCCAGGCTGCATCCTGCGCGAAGCGGTAGAAAACGGAAAGATCAGTCGATTACGTTTCGACAACTACCACCGCATCATTGAAAGCATGGCGAGTAACAAAGATAACCGTCAGTATTCACGCAACAAAAAAGCCGATCTCTAATCGCGTTTTTGTGAACAAATGTGTGCATTTACTGACAATTGGCGCGAATTTAAGTAACATCTCGCGCCCTAAACCGTCATCGACAGATTTAATTGAAAAACAATTAGCATTGGAAAATTAATACAATGGATAAGATTAAAGTTGGATTGCAGTACTGGATTCCACAACATGGATTAACTCGCCTAGTCGGCAAACTTGCGTCTGCTAAAGCGGGCGGCTTAACGACAGCGATCATCAACTGGTTCATCAAGCAATACAAAGTGAACATGGATGAAGCTCTGCATAGCGATCCAAAACACTTTAAAACATTCAATGAATTCTTCGTGCGTGAATTGAAAGAAGGCATGCGCCCTATCGCTGAAGGGGAGTCTGTTATTGTTCACCCTGCAGATGCACGTGTAAGCCAATTTGGCCCAATTACTGACGGTCAACTGATTCAAGCGAAAGGCCATAACTACTCAGCTCGCGAGCTATTGGGTGGTGATGCTGCGCTAGCGGATGAGTTTAAAGACGGTGAATTCGCAACGCTTTACCTGTCTCCAAGTGATTACCACCGCGTGCACATGCCATGCGACGGCACACTGCGCCAGATGATCTACGTTCCGGGTGACCTTTTCTCAGTTAACCCGTTAACGGCAGAAAACGTTCCAAACCTATTCGCACGTAATGAGCGTGTCGTTTGTATCTTCGATACGGAATTTGGCCCAATGGCACAAGTGCTGGTTGGCGCAACGATCGTAGGTAGCATTGAGCAAGTATGGGCAGGTACCATCACCCCACCTCGTGGTAACTCGGTTTACAAATGGGATTACCCTGCACAAGGTGACAAAGCAATCATCTTGAAGAAAGGCGAAGAGATGGGCCGCTTTAAGCTTGGTTCAACCGTTATCAACCTGTTCGCTAAAGATGCGATCAAGTTTGACGACACTATGCAAAATGGCGAGAAAACGGTTCTTGGTACACCTTTCGCGCACATTGCTGGCAAAGAAGCGCAAGCAAATGACGATGTTGTTACCGATTCTGCTGAGAACACTGACCAAGCTTAACAATTTGAGTTAACTCATTTAAGCTTTCAAGGCGCGTTACTTTTTCTATTTCAGAGAAGAACGCGCCTTTTTCTTAACTCTACCGATTCATTTGCTACTCAAGCTCTAACAACTCAATCTTTCAAACCCTGCCCAGCCACCTGCTGCTTCTCACTCTTGTCTCTAATTGCCCAGATAAAAGATTGACCAAAAACAAAACAACTGTCGAAACCTTAAACAACTTTTTGATTTTCCAACCCGTCTCCAAGTACCAGAAATCCAGATAACTTACTCTATTTGAAGATATTTTATTTATAGGGTCTTTGTACATGCCTAAACTCAATGTTGGCGTTCTGGTCAAGCTGTTGATTTGTTTTGCGATTCCCTTAGGCGTGTTATTCATGCCGATAGATTCAATACCAATCGATGATCTCACGCTGATCCAACACCGCCTGTTGGCGATATTCTTATTAGCAGCCCTGCTGTGGGTGCTTGAACCTGTTCCGGTATTCGCCACTTCCATTTTGATCATTGCGCTTGAACTGGTGATGATATCTGACAAAGGTTTACACCTGTTTAGAAATCCACCAGCGGGGCACGATCTCGGTGAGTTAATCAAATATACCGACATCTTCGGTGCATTTTCGTCACCGATCATCATCCTTTTCATGGGTGGTTTTGCTCTTGCGATATCCGCATCCAAGTACGAACTCGACAACAACCTAGCTCGAGTGCTACTTAAACCATTTGGTACAGAACCGCGCTTCATTATGCTCGGCTTAATGCTGATCACCGCCGTGTTCTCAATGTTCATGTCAAATACCGCAACGACGGTAATGATGCTTGCGCTGCTCGGCCCTATCGTGGCATCTGCACCAAAAGGCGATATGGGTATCAAAGCGCTCGTGTTGTGTATTCCAATTGCTGCCAATACTGGCGGTATCGCAACCCCAATCGGTACACCGCCCAATGCCATCGCGCTGCAATACCTAACGGGTGAAAATACCATCGACTTCCTCAGCTGGATGATGATGGGCTTACCCTTTGTGATCATCCAACTCACCATCGCTTGGTTTCTTCTACAAAAACTCTTCCCTTCTAAAGAAAGAAACATGGTGCTCAAGCTTGATGGACAATTTAGAAAGAGCTGGCGAGCGATTGTGGTTTACATCACCTTCGCTGCGACAATCTTATTGTGGATGACCACCAAACTGCACGGCATGAACACCTATGTCGTGTCTATCATTCCACTGGCTGTGTTTACGCTCACTGGCATCATGGGCAAAGAAGAACTCAAGCTGATTAACTGGGATGTGTTGTGGCTGGTCGCAGGTGGTATTGCGATTGGTATTGGCTTAGATAAAACAGGCTTAGCCGCTGCACTCGCACACGCAATTGACTATGAATCGCTGTCACCTGCAGCTGTGGTACTGACATTGTCTATCGTGTGTTGGTTAATGGCGAACTTCATGTCAAACACTGCGACGGCCAACTTGCTGATGCCGATAGCCGCTGCAATTGGTGCTTCCATGGAAAGCCTAGTTGCGATTGGTGGTCTGCAAGGCTTGCTGGTTGTGGTCGCCTTCTCTGCGTCACTTGGCATGATTCTGCCAGTATCGACACCACCAAACTCACTGGCCTACTCGACCGGGCTTATCGAAAGCAAAGACATGGCGAAGATGGGCATCATCTTAGGTATTGTGGGCTTGCTGATGGTTTACCTCGCCCTGTTTATCATCACCTAGCACGTTAATCCCTACTAATGCCCTTCCAGATAGTAATCACGTCTTTGCTATCTGGAAGGTTTAGTGCATATTGAATCCCCCACTTCTACATTTTGACACGGACGTACACTTCAATGGGATTCGAATGGCTGGCTCTTGCTGCCGCTTTTCTTTGGGCTATCGCGAGCCTGATGTCAGTAAAGCCTGCTCAACACTTAGGTTCTTTCGCCTATAGCCGTTGGCGCATGGGTTGCACTGCTATCATCTTATCGAGCATGGCTTGGTTTACTGGTGGCTGGTCAACGGTCGAAGCAGACCTAGTCACGCCGATGATGCTGTCTGGGCTAATTGGCATCTTCATTGGTGATACCGCCCTATTTGCTTGTTTGAACAGAATGGGACCGCGCCAAGCAGGTTTGCTGTTCTCTTGTCACGCCGTGTTCTCGGCAATTCTTGGTTACTTCCTATTTAGCGAAAGCATGACTTCGGTGGAGCTGATTGGCTCGGCTTTGGTGTTCAGTGGTGTATTAACCGCGATATTCTTTGGTCGTCGAGGACAAGCCAACAACCAACTCGAAACCATCAAGGGCACCGTGTGGATTGGTGTAGCTCTCGGAATCACTGCCGCTATTTGCCAAGCCTTGGGCGGTATTATTGCAAAACCCGTGATGCAAACCAGCATAGACCCTGTTGCCGCTTCAGCGATTCGTATGATTACCGCTTTTGTTGCTCACTCCGCATTTCGTCTAACTGGCGCTAAGCTCTCACGCGCAATCAACCCGATGAATGGTCAAATATTCGCGATTACCGCAGTGAACGGCTTTCTTGCTATGGCGGTGGGAATGACGCTGATCTTGTATGCACTGCAAGAAGGAAATGTCGGCATGGTTGCTCTGTTGTCTTCAACCACACCTATCATGTTGTTACCAATACTTTGGCTGTACACCAAACAGAGACCAAATGCCTACGCTTGGATCGGTGCCATTGTTGCCGTAGTGGGTACTGGTATTCTAGTCAGCTAGCTAGTGAAGTTAATTGGCAGCTGATTGGAAACTGAGAGTGAATAGCTAATGACTATTCACTCTCAGTAAAAACAAAAGCAAAAAGTTAAGAACGTGGAAAAGGAAAAGCCGTCACGTCATCGATGTGGTCATAACCTAACGCCAGCATGATCAGACGATCAATACCTAAAGCAACACCCGCACAGTCTGGTAAGCCCGCTTTTAATGCCTCAATCAAGTGATGGTCAATCGGTTGAGGCGATAAGCCCATCTCAATACGTTTGGCATTGTCATCTTCAAAGCGCTTGAGCTGCTCTTGTGGCTTATCTAATTCATGGAAGCCGTTTGCCAATTCAATCCCTTTAAAGTACACCTCAAAGCGATCCGCCACTCGCGGGTCCTCAGGGTTAATCTTGGCTAATGCAGCTTGTGAAGCCGGAAAGTCATAAACAAACGCAGGCACTTGTTGCCCTATCTTCGCTTCCACCCCAATACTAAACAGCAACTGCAGCAAGGTGTCACGGTCTTGTTCTGGATCTGCAATGTCGCTGAGCCCAAGTTTTGCTGCGGCTTGCTTTAGCGTAGCCATCGAATCTTCCAGTGGACACACACCTAACACGTCAATAAAGGCTTGTTGGTAAGTCATTCGCTCTGCTGAGCCCGATTTAAGTACCTGCTGTAACAGCGAATCCATTTCATCCATCAGGTCATGATGATCAAAGCCAACGCGATACCACTCCAACATGGTGAACTCAGGGTTGTGGTAACGGCCATTTTCTTCGTTACGGAAAGACTTACAAATTTGGTAAATACAGCCACTGCCCGCCGCTAATAGACGTTTCATATGAAACTCAGGGCTAGTCATAAAGAACAGAGGCTGACCGTGCGCATAACCCGGCCCTACGAATTCAGTTTTGAAAGTATGCAAATGCACGTCCGTCACCGTGGCGTGGCTCATCGCAGGCGTATCCACTTCCATCACGTTTCGCTCAGCAAAGAACTGACGAATTTGATTAAGGATATCAGCACGTTGCTTTAACTGTTTAATGGTTGCGGCCGGTTGCCATGTAGAGTGCATTATTGAGTTCCATATTACTGAATTCTAGGCGACGAAAATTACCACCTTTCATCGCTTTTGTAAGCTTCTATCTTTCTATTCGTGAAAGCAAAATGTTGTTTTAATGAAGCCAGAAAATTACGTTCTACAATACAATTATCAATACAGATTTCACATCAACATTGATAACAAAAATCATACTCAACAAGCCGTTAACACCCGTCCTGTGGGTTAATCGTTATCAACAATTCATTGCCGTGATTGCAGTCACATAACCTATAATTTCTATGCCTCCATATGCATTACCGACCTAAAAACCCAAATGCATCAACTTTTCGAATACCGTCCTCTCTTACACTGAACCTACCACTTAAGGCTTAGGGGCGCTAAATGGTTCCTACGATTTAGAACCTCCTAAATAGGCTTTTTATAATTACAAGCGGAATACTCCGCATCACACTGGAGAATAACTGTGAAGACAATTACCACAGATATCGCAGTCATCGGCGCAGGCGGCGCTGGTCTTCGTACAGCAATTGCAGCAGCTGAAGCTAATCCTGAATTGGAAGTAGCACTGATTTCTAAAGTTTACCCAATGCGTTCGCACACGGTGGCAGCAGAAGGCGGTTCAGCAGCGGTAATTAAAGACGAAGATAGCCTAGATAACCACTTCAACGATACTGTTGGCGGTGGCGACTGGCTATGTGAACAGGATGTTGTTGAATACTTTGTTGAAAACTCGACTCGCGAAATGATCCAAATGGAACAATGGGGCTGCCCATGGAGTCGTAAAGAAAACGGTGAAGTAAACGTACGCCGATTCGGCGGTATGAAGGTAGAGAGAACGTGGTTCGCAGCGGATAAAACCGGCTTCCACATGCTTCATACTCTGTTCCAGACTTCGATGAAGTACGACACAATCAAACGATTTGATGAGTACTTTGTGGTGGACCTTCTCGTAGAAAACCAGAGCGGCGTTGAAGATGGCGAAGTACAAGGCCTAATCGCGATTCACATGTCTGAAGGTGAGCTTGTTACCATCAAAGCAAAATCTGTTGTTCTAGCAACCGGCGGCGCAGGTCGTGTTTACCACTGTAATACCAACGGCGGCATCGTAACTGGCGACGGTATGGCAATGGCTTATCGCCACGGTGTACCACTGCGTGATATGGAGTTCGTTCAATACCACCCAACAGGCCTACCGGGCACTGGCATCTTGATGACCGAAGGTTGTCGTGGTGAAGGAGGTATCATCGTCAACAAGAACGGCTACCGTTACCTGCAAGATTACGGCATGGGCCCTGAAACTCCAGTGGGCGAGCCGAAAAACAAATACATGGAACTGGGTCCACGTGACAAAGTTTCTCAAGCATTCTGGCACGAGCAGCAGAAAGGCAACACCATCAAGCACCCACTTGGTGATGTCGTGCACCTTGACCTTCGCCACCTTGGTGAAGAGTACCTGCAAGAGCGTCTACCGTTCATCTGTGAGCTAGCAAAAGCGTACGTAAACGTAGACCCAGCAAAAGAGCCAATCCCAATTCGTCCAACCGTTCACTACACCATGGGTGGTATTGAGACTAACGGTACCTGTGAAACTCGTATTAAAGGCCTATTCGCCGTTGGTGAATGTGCTTCAGTTGGCCTACACGGTGCAAACCGCCTAGGTTCTAACTCTCTGGCTGAGTTCGTAGTATTTGGCCGCGTTGCTGGTGAACAAGCCGTGAAACGCGCTGCTGAATTCAAAGGCTGGAACGAAGAGTCTATCGCTAAGCAAGTGAAAGCGGTTGAAGAGCGCATCGCAGGTCTACTAAACCAAGAAGGCGACGAGAACTGGGCTGATATCCGTACTGAAATGGGTCACACCATGGAAGCGGGTTGTGGTATCTACCGTCAAGAAGACTTGATGCAAAAGACCATCGACAAACTCACTGAACTGAAAGCTCGCTACAAGAAGATCAGCATTAAAGACAAAGGCAAAGTATTCAACACTGACCTACTTTACGCTATCGAAGTGGGTTACGGTCTTGAAGTTGCAGAAGCGATGGTTCACTCAGCGATCCTTCGTAAAGAGTCTCGCGGTGCACACCAACGTCTAGACGACAACTGCACAGAACGTGATGACGTAAACTTCCTGAAACACTCTCTATCTTTCTACAACGAAGATGCAGCACCAACCATCGACTACAGCGGCGTTAAGATCACCAAATCTCAACCTAAAGCTCGTCTGTACGGTGAAGCTGCAGAGAAAGCCGCTGCCGCTGAAAAAGCAGCAGAAGAGAATGCTAAGAAGAGCGAAGAGGAGCAAGCATAATGTCAGCGAATCGAATCCAAAAAATTGAAATCCTGCGTTATGACCCTGAGCACGATGCAGAACCTCACTTTCAAACCTTTGAAGTTCCGTTTGATGAAACCATGTCAGTACTTGATGCGATCGGTTACATCAAAGACAACCTAGATAAAGACCTGTCTTACCGTTGGTCTTGTCGTATGGCGATTTGTGGTTCTTGCGGCATCATGGTTGATGGCGTGCCAAAACTGGCGTGTAAGAGCTTCTTACGTGACTACCCGAATGGCTTCAAGATTGAGCCTTTAGCTAACTTCCCAATCGAAAAAGATTTGATTGTCGACATGACGCCGTTCATCGAGCGCCTTGAAGCGATCAAGCCTTACATCATTGGTAACGACCGTAAGCCAGAAGACGGCACGAACATCCAAACTCCAGAGCAAATGGCGAAATACAAACAGTTCGCTGGCTGCATCAACTGTGGTTTGTGTTACGCAGCATGTCCTCAGTTTGGTCTAAACCCTGAGTTCATTGGCCCTGCGGCACTTGCTCTTGCTCACCGCTACAACCTAGATAGCCGTGACAATGGTAAAGCTGAGCGCATGAAGCTTATCAATGGCGACAACGGCGCTTGGGGCTGTACGTTTGTAGGTTACTGTTCTGACGTTTGTCCGAAGAAAGTAGACCCAGCGGCTGCAGTAAACCAAGGCAAAGTTGAGTCTTCAATGGACTTCGTTATCTCGATGTTCAAGCCTGATGGATCGCAAGTAAAAACAGCAGAGGAGGCATAATATGAGCAATCGTAAGCCTTATGTTCGTGAGATGAAGAGAACGTGGTGGAGCAACCATCCGTTCTACCGCTTCTACATGCTACGTGAAGCGACTGTACTGCCTTTGATTTTATTCACTCTGTTCCTAACCTTCGGTTTGGGTGCACTAGTGAAAGGCCCTGAAGCTTGGGCTGGTTGGTTGAGCTTTATGGCTAACCCTATCGTCGTTGGTATCAACATCGTGGCACTGCTAGGCAGCTTGCTGCACGCTCAAACCTTCTTCAGCATGATGCCTCAAGTAATGCCAATCCGTCTTAAAGGCAAATTGGTTGATAAAAAAATCATCGTACTGACCCAGTGGGCAGCGGTGGCTTTTATTTCTTTAATCGTTCTTGTTGTGGTGTAAGGAGCTTTCGTTATGAACACAAATTACAAAGTAAAACCTGTTAACCACAACCCACAACGCTCTGATGAGCCAATCTGGTGGGGCCTATTTGGCGCTGGCGGTACTTGGTTTGCGATGATCACACCAATCACGGTTCTAGTGTTAGGTATCTTAGTGCCAATGGGCATCATCGATGCGGACGCAATGAGCTACGAGCGTGTGTCTGAATTCGCCACCAGCATTATCGGTGCGCTATTCATCATCGGTACGCTAGCACTGCCAATGTGGCACGCAATGCACCGTCTTCACCACGGCATGCACGACCTTAAGTTCCATGTCGGCGTTGCGGGTAAAGTGGGTTGCTACTTCGTTGCAGGCCTAATCAGCGCGTTGTCTATTATCTTCATTTTTATGATTTAACAGTTAAATAGAAAACGCCTAGGTTTGACCCTAGGCGTTTATTCTACGCTAGATGATAAGTCTATATGCGTTACGGCGATTCAAACCCCACAAATCGCATCACACCCGAGAATATCTCAGCTTCTCCCTCTGCCGGCGCAGGGTTGCTCCAGGTTGGATCGCTCCAGAAGGATTTAGTCGTAATATACTCTCCATCTTGATCAACCTTATTCCAGGTGTCTTTGGCTCCTATAAATTCCTCTTCGGTTATGGTTAAGGTCACCTCACCATTCAAAATCACCCAATCGAACCCGAACAATCCCTCATCATCGTCAAAGTAGCCAGTACCGTTACTATGGAACACAACCTCTTCTTCAACTACAGCCATGACGGTGCCATTTATCTCCCAAAGATCGATGAGCTCCCAACGAGAACTTTCACTGCCATTACCTGTGAAATCAGACTCTATAAACTGAGCACCACCAACGGTACAGTTGGCGACTGCGCTGTCATAGTCCGAACGAGTGCCAAAGTCAGAGGGTTGGTCCGTAAAATCATCCCACGGTGAATCACCATCCTCACAGACCGTTACTGTTCCCTCGTAGGTAACATTTGTAAGCACCTCCTCTGAACCATCCCTAGAGATAGTTAATTCGTCATCAGTTTGTGATACAAGTACCCATTGCTCGGTTGAGGTATTTTCATAAGTTACCACCATGGTATTAGCTGAAGTTTGCATCCAACTGTTCCCATAGGTCTCAGTGCCGTCATTGCCGATGTAACTCATACTGCCATCAGCATGGAAGAAGAAGTTGTTACTATCGTACTCCCTCAATACCAAGTTAGTCGGGTCAAACTGCAGAGCGTTTCTATCTTGTTGCACCACGGTATCTGCCCATATCCAACTTTCAGTCACACCGCCTAACGTTTCTTCCTCGAAGAACTTAATTGACCAAGTTTGCTCCATTGACTCTAATAACGCCCAGTAAGTCGTGAAGCTCTCCGAATCATCAGAATAGCTGATCTTAATAAAGCCATCTTCTATGGTCCAGTTGTCGGTGTAATCTCCTCCTTCGGACTTAATTACATGTACAGTACCATCAGCATTGAACAAGTAATCACGAGTATCTCCATTGCCTTTAACGCGTTGGAAGTTTAGACCCTCGACCATCTCACTGGTAATGTGAGTTCGACCGCCACAATCCGTGATCGCCGTTTCGTAGTCACTCATACTCGGGATAGGTTGCCCCTCAACAGGTTCTGCATCACCGATGTAGCACTCTTCAAGCACAATCGGACGATCTTGTTGAATAATAGTATCCATCCAGATATAGCTACTTGATTGACCGTCCACAACTTCGTTCTCATAGAACTTGATTGACCACGTATCATCCAACGAATCTAACAGTGCCCAGTAAGTCGTGAAGCTCTCCGATTCATCAGAATAGCTGATCTTAACCAAGCCATCTTCTATGACCCAATCGTCAGTATAGTTACCGCCCTCTCCCTTCAATACATGCACTGTGCCATCAGCATTGAACAAGTAGTCACGAGTATTTCCATTGCCTTTAACGCGTTGGAAGTTTAGACCCTCGACCATTTCGCTGGTAATGTGAGTTCGACCGCCACAATCCGTAATCGCAAGCTCATAGTCAGCCATGATTGGGCTTGACTGATCATCGCTATCACCCAAGTAGCAGGTAAATAGGTAATCGCTCAACACTACACCATCTTCTATAGACTGTGCGGCAATACCATTGAAAGCGTACATAGTATCGTCCGACGGTTCAGCACTTGGCGCCTCAATCTCACCTACCGTAAGTTCACCATTGTACATGCTAAAGATCATGGTAGGCGTATCCCCCTCTCCCATGTAGGGCATAGCCTCAACTGGTACGGTAAATTCGACGATATCTTCACCGTGTAATGTGTAACGTAAGTAATCCGCAGTAGCGACGCGACTTGCCGTTCCTGCGTCCCAATCAAAGAAGTAATAATGCGCCGTGCCATCACTCACTAACTCGATATCAAAGTCTAGATAGAGGCCAACAGAGGTAGTAAGATCTGTGGAAACCGACTCACCGACCGACTGCGACACAATAATGTCGTCCAGACTTGTAATAGAGCTACCATCCGTATCATAACCGACGTCAGAGAACCTCACGTACGGACTACCACCCTCCCATAGGAAGTACTGGTTTACGGCTGGAGAGAAGGTAAACATTACCGCTTGTGAGCCTTCAGCGAACCTCGCCTCTTCCATGAAGTCGAACCACTCAAAGTAGACTTCATACAATGCCATACCCGATAGGTTTACCACTTCTGATTCTACTGAATAATAGAAACTGGAATTGTCTTCTGGATAGGCAATAAGTTGCTCTCCAGAGAAGTCTATCGTATAACCTACCGGAGTTTGCCAGCCGTTTTCAGTGAGCTGTACGTCCCCCTCAGCTTCAAGTGGTAGCTGGATAAAGGATTGATCACCACGGTACTGTATGAGTTCCGTAAGGGTTAACGTATCACCGCCATAACTCAAGGTTTCTTTAAACAGAATATCTACGAACGATAGTTCGCTCCCATCGCTGAAGAATCCGTAAAGAGTCCCCTCTTGCTCCGCAAACTCTTGGGCGGTAATAGTCCACTTATTTGGGTCGGTTGGATAAAGGTCTTCACCGTCATAAACGCCGTCTTCATCTGAATCAGCATTATTCGGATCTAAACCTTCGGTTGCATTCTCATGGTTATCGCCTAAACCATCACTATCAGAATCCGCCCACTCTAATGAGTCATAAGGGAAGGCATCGCTATTGTCGCCAACATAGTCACCATCACTATCATCCCATTCATTTGGATCATTAGGGAAAGCATCCTCGTAGTCTTTAAAGCCATCGTCGTCGCTATCTTGATTTAAAAACTCTGCAAGATAATCTTGCGCAGCTGTCTCGTCTAAGAAGAACACTCCTAGACTGTTATGCCAACTAAACGCTTCCTCCGTTAGGTCCATGCTCCAAGTGTCTATGCCCCTGCGATAGTAAGCATTGTGCCAAGGCCAAGGATTCTCAACATCCGGGACCATAAGCACCATATCAACATCATTCACTCCGGTAAACGAACCAGGAACCACACCACTATCACCAAGATCCAGTGTAACCAATGTTGGAATACCAGTATCAGTGAACAGATAGTCTTGTGTTACGACGTGCCATTGAATTGCCCCATTGTCATCGTATTGGAAACTGCTTGTAGGTAACAGCGTAGCGTATCGGCTCAGGCCTGGAATGATTTGGTCATCAATAAGCTCCAACTCTGTGCCAGCAACACGGGCATCCTCTACCTGTTGTGGTAGATCCACAACAGCTTGTGTTCCCCACTCATCAAATGAGGTAGCAACCCAAAGGCCATTAGATTGTTTCTGGTAAACGCGATAGGCCTGTCCGACATTATCAGTGTCAGTCGTAAATGAATAATCCGCTAATGGGTAGTGCTGCCACTCTATGTGTTTATTTTTTTCCACATCACTGACAGAACGAGACACGGCATTCCATTCTTGGAACAAGGTATTGATTGGATCACTATCGACAATGAGTAGTGTGTTCGTTTCCTCGTTTAGAACCGAACGCTCTCCACTTTCAAGAACATCACCATTGATTAGCACCTCTTTGCGGTAATAGTTCCAGTACGAGGTGAGATCGTCCCATTTGCCATCATTAAAGTTAAAGTCTGCGTACTCATGGAATTCACCATCTTGTGGGTTTGCCCATATTGGTGTCGAATATTCGTAGACATAGCTACCATCAGGGATATTATTAAATCGAAGTTCAACATTGATGTAACCGTCTGCACCCCAGTCCTGCTTAGACTCCACGAAACTCTGCACGTAATCCTGCGTTACAGTGGTTAAAGTCTGAGCCCATTGAGCTTGATGGGTTTGAACATCGTCGATATCAAAGCCATTTACCGTGTATTCGGTTAACGTTTCGACCGCTTGAACGCCCTCTGCGACGTCCTCAAATTCCACTGATACACTATGTATTGTATCTATTTGAGATAAGTCATTTGGGTGAACTCTAGATGTTAAGGCTACGCCTTGTTCATAGACACGACCATTACCGCCGAAACCGCCCTCAAGAGATGCATCAGCCTCATCGATATAGCGCCAATACGTCTCGCTTGTTTCGGTTCTAGTACCAATTTCAAGAGACATGCCTTCGTAACGTGCAGTACCATCGAGGTTATAGTCGTACGCAAAGGTCTGGATACGAGTAAAGTCATCATTTAACAGGTGATCGACACTTTGTGTCGTGCCATATACCACGTCATCAGCAGTGATATATTGAGTAGTTATGGTGGTAACAATCTCTCCGCTATTCAGTGTCTCAACCATTTCTTCGACCTCAATATCCAGTGTAATGATATCGCGATCTGTTATGTTTAAAACTGCTACATCAGTTGCACTAACATTGGCCACAACATCAGCAATTGACTTATTTCCATCCTCTGGATGAACATCGGCATTATTACCAACGCCATCACCGTCCACATCGACCCATTCGGTCGCATCGGTTGGGAATTCATCAACATCATTGTTGTAACTGTCGTTATCCGTATCGTTTGGATACGGGTCATCCTCGTTATCGCCTAAGCCATCATCATCCGTATCTGCCCATTCGGTCGCATCGGTTGGGAATTCATCGGCATTATTACCAACGCCATCACCGTCCGTATCTAAGGACTCGTTGGGATCCGATGGGAATTTATCGGCATTATTACCAACACCATCACCGTCCGTATCTGCCCATTCGGTTGGGTCATTATCAAATACATCTTGATTGTCACCATAGCCATCAGAGTCATTATCAGCCCACTCAGTTGGATCTTGTGGGAAGACATCATCAATACTGTCTACCCCATCCGAATCATGGTCACCAGCACGAGAACGATCCGTTGGAAACGCATCATTGGCATCAGGGTAGATGTCATCTTCTCCGTCCACCGTATCATCATTTAGGTCGGCATTATTACCGATCTCATCACCATCGGAGTCCAGACTTTCATCGGGATCATTCGGAAAGTCATCTAAGTCATTGGGGACGCCGTCATCATCTGTGTCATTAGAAAAATCGACACCCTCTGTCGCACCACCAACATTATCAAATGTCTTATCGCTATCACCTGCAACTTCTTCAATTTTCTTTTTGATTTCATTATTCACAGATGCAGTCACAGAGAGAAACTTAGTCCCTTTATCTTCACTTTCAGCAACTTCTTGCAACTCTTGAGGAGATGAAGGCAAAACATTTGAATCAACCAAGTTTTCAGCGGCATAAGCGGCAGCCTCAACACCTGACTCAACAAAATCACCTAAGATTTCATCTTCATCTAAGCCTAGCTGATCAGCGACTTGCTGAATGGCAGCTTGCTTTGCTGCTTCAACCGCAGCAGCATCGTCAGAATCTGTAGTGTTTTGCTCGATCAATACGTGAACTAGCGTACTCAAAGGGGTGACATCTTTTTCACCTGGAGGGGCTGACATAATATAGTCGTCAGACACCGTAACATCAGGTTCATCTTCATCAATCGTCTGCCCGGAGATCGCTTGCACAACGACAGGGTACTGTTCAGGGTTGTCGACATCGGTGACGTCTAAATCTGCAACTCCGCCATCACCAGAAATAGCATTAGGCTCACCGTCGTCTAAGACGTAGTTACCGTTAAGGTCTAACCAAATTCGAGCATGACGTAAATAACCATCAATTGCAGTCACACTGTATTTAGTCGTTTCAGCTGGGGAGCTGGGAGTCGAGGGAGTCTCACTCGGAGTCGTGGTTGACACGGTTGTATCATCGTCATCACATCCTGAAAGCCCGACGATACTAACCAAACCAAGAGCCAACGTAATTGCATTAAGTCTCATATTAATATCCACATAGTTGCTTAATAACATCGCGTATAAAGCTAGTAGACTCTACTCATTCTAACAATATTGTAATCAGCTTCCCTTCCCACCACACACATTCACAAAATCAATACTAAACAGCCACATATTGTATTGAGATATTTTTGTTGCGATATATAAACGCCAAAAACACCTTGTAAATCTATAAGTTAGATAAAATTTTTGATTTTCATCCAGAATACAACCAAAATATGATACTGGTCACACAATGTAACCTTGTGACCATTGTGAATCGCATCTGGCTTACTCACTCTTGATTTTCCAGCTCTTCGCATCCCGCATCTCGTTTACGCGAATCTGATCTTGGGATACAAAAAAAGGCCGCCTAAGCGACCTTTTTCAGATACTTGAAGTCAATTACTTCACACGACCAACGTATTCGCCAGTACGAGTATCAACTTTAACAACTTCACCGATAGCGATGAATAGAGGTACGCGAACTACCGCGCCTGTTGCTAGAGTTGCAGGCTTACCGCCAGTACCTTGTGTGTCGCCTTTAAGGCCAGGATCGGTTTCTGTTACTGCGATCTCAACAAAGTTTGGTGGAGTTACTGTGATAGGGTTATCATTCCACAACGTTAGAGTACATACGTCGTTTTCAACTAACCATTTAGAAGTCTCGCCTACTGCTTTTGCATCAGCAGCGATTTGCTCGAATGTTTCGTTGTTCATGAAGTGGTAGAATTCGCCATCGCTGTATAGGTAGCCTAGTTCAACGTCTACAACGTCCGCTAGTTCTACTGTATCGCCTGACTTAAATGTTTTCTCTAACACTTTGCCTGACAGCAGTTTACGAAGTTTAACACGGTTAAACGCTTGGCCTTTACCTGGCTTAACGTATTCATTTTCGATAATTGAGCAAGGCTCGTTATCCATCATGAATTTTAAACCGCCTTTGAATTCATTGGTGCTTACTGACGCCATGATTTTCTCTTCCACATCTTTGAGTTAATTTCAATGCCGCATATCATAACCCGAAAAGTCGAATCTGTTGAGCAAAACTGGCTCAAACAACTATCGAATGCGATCTCTGACCCGACAAAACTGCTTGAGGCATTGGAAATAGACCCAACACCATGGCAAGCAGGCTTCGCTGCTCGTGAGTTATTTGCACTTCGGGTACCTCTTAGCTTTGTCGAACGAATGGAAAAAGGCAACCCACACGATCCATTGCTACGACAAATTTTACCGCTAAGCGAAGAGTTTGAGGTACACCAAGGCTATTCCGCTGATCCACTGGAAGAGCAAGAAAATGCAATTCCGGGCTTACTGCACAAATACAAAAATCGTGCATTGATGATTGTGAAAGGCGGTTGTGCGATTAACTGCCGCTACTGCTTTCGTCGTCACTTCCCTTACCAAGATAACAAGGGCTCGAAGTCGGTTTGGCAAACCAGTCTCGACTATGTGGCTGCTCACCCAGAGATCAACGAAGTTATCTTGTCGGGTGGCGATCCACTGATGGCAAAAGACAGCGAACTAGAGTGGCTAATTCATGCTATCGCACAAATTCCACATGTGAAAACAGTTCGAATTCATAGCCGATTACCGGTTGTGATTCCCGCTCGAGTAACGGATGAACTATGCCAATTGTTAGCTCAAACTCGCCTTAATGTGGTGATGGTGAGCCACATTAACCATGCTAACGAAATCAACTTAGAGCTCAAACAAGCCTTCCACAAGCTTAAGTTAAGTGGTGCGACTCTGCTCAACCAAGGCGTGATGCTTAAAGGCGTAAACAACAGCGCTAACTCATTGAAAGAATTAAGCGAAAAGCTATTCGACGCCGGTATTTTACCTTACTATATGCATGTACTTGATAAGGTTCAGGGCGCAGCGCACTTCTATATTTCAGATGAAGAGGCGAAGCATCACTTTAAAGGATTAATCTCTGAGGTTTCTGGCTACCTAGTACCTAAGTTAACCCGTGAAATTGGCGGACGCAGCAGCAAGACACCGCTCGACCTACACATTGAATAGAGAAGTTGTATCAATGAAACACAATACCTCAGTTGCTCCACCAGCAACCATATCTCAACCAGCGCTTAGGTTCAGCTCAAGAGGTTTCACCATCATCGAGCTGGTCGTGGTGATCGTGATTCTAGGTATTGTGTCGGTCACTGCAGCTTCTAAGTTCCTCAACCTTCAAACCGATGCTCGTATCTCGACATTAAATGGCCTGAAAGGCGGAATGGAGGGTGCAAGTGCTATGCTTTATGGTAAGACATCAGCATTGGGCTTAGATAAAGCAGCTAGCGCATCGATTAATGTTGAGGGTGACAATATCTCAGTGGTCTATGGTTATCCTGCAGCGATGAACGATCAAACTTGGTCACAGCTCATCGAATCAACCTTTCTAGATGCTGTTTGGGATACGGGTCGAGCTGACTGGTTCTTTACCAACACAGATGCGAATGATGGCATTATTCTTTATGCGCCTTCTAGCCGAAAAAAACAGGCTGATAACTGCTACCTTGAGTACCAAGAAGCGACAGAGACCACGACACCAGCCTTCACCTTAACAACAAACGGCTGCTAGGTTTTAAGTAATCTTTATCAATCGTTAAGACAAAAAGTTTTTGTTCGATCGTCCGGTCTATTATTAGCATACTCGGCTCTATTCTAAATTTTTAGGAGGGGTGATATGTCACAATTTATAGAACAAACTCTCAACCTTGCCCCCTTTAGCTGGGCAGGCCTCGCTGCATGCATGCTGTGTGGTTCTTTAATCGGAATCGAAAGGCAAACACGCGGTAAACCCGTCGGAATCCGAACGTCGATTCTGATCATCAGTGGTACCTATTTCTTCCTCACCATGGCGATCAGCCTATCCCCCAACACACTCGATCAAGCTCGTGTGCTTGGTCAGATAATTACGGGTGTTGGATTTCTTGGGGCTGGTGTAATGATGACACTGGATGGCAAGATTCATGGCGTGACTTCAGCCGCAATTATCTGGGTACTCGCAGCATTAGGTATGATGATCGCACTAGGGCATCTTTCCCAATCGGTCATTATCACGCTAATGGCGCTAGTGATTCTGCTTGGTGTCGATAAAGTGGAAAACAGCTTCCAGAGCCTGCGTCGTGGTGTGCATCAGAAGTGGATGAGAAAAGGCCGCGTGAAGAAGTAACCTCAACCTGAAACAGACATTAAAAAGGCCTAGTCACACGACTAGGCCTTTGTGTATCCAACTAATTAATACACCTGAATACACACCTGATTCTTACCCGCAGCCTTTGCCTTATAGAGCTGCTCATCAGACGAACGAATACTCTGGTTTTCCCACAAGTGCCCTACGCTGTCGAACTTATACAAAGAGTAAAGCGTCGCGCCACCAGACACTGAGATACTAATCTTGTCACCCGTAGGGCATCGATAACTCTGTAGGCTAATGTCGTTTTGAATTCGCTCAAAGATCGATGAAAGCAACTCAGACGATTCACCCGTAATCGCGACAACAAACTCTTCGCCACCAAATCGAGCCACGATATCTTGCTGTCTAACGCTGTTCAGCATCAACCGAGCAACATGGCAAATCACCTCGTCCCCCACTTTATGGCCATGCTGATCATTAACGACTTTGAAATCATCGATATCAAACACGCCAACACCAATAATCGGCTCTTCATCTTGCGCCAGTAATCGAGCCTCAAAACCACGTCGATTCAGCAAGCCCGTTAATGGGTCGCGCATTGCTAGCTCATTTAAACGCTGGTGCTCTTGTCTTGTATAGAAGCGCCATAGCCATAAAACCGAGAGCAGATACAAAACCAACAGTATCGAAAGCTGAATCTTCTCCATCTCCAATACATGCAGAAAGTGCTCGCTCTTATCTTCTTCAATACTCAGATATAGCTGGGTGTTAATGTCATCAACATACAGAGGCTTGGAATACGTAAAATCCATAAACCCGTATTTGTTTGCGCCTCGAGTACTGGTGACTTTATAGCCATGGGTAGGGTTCGATACTAGGTTCGAGACATAACCATCGACACCCAACACCCCTTTAAACTCACCATTAACGTAGATTCCTTTGGTTAAGGTCACCACTTTCTGACCTGTCAGGTAGTCATCATATTGGCCGGTATACACCACTTGGTCTTGCCCTTGAGCTAAGCCAAAGCGAATCGTGTTCACCCAATAAGGCCTGCTATTCACAACCGAATCAAAGGTGTCGCCCTTAATGTAACTGGCAAAATCAGAAGGCGAAGAGATAATGAATTTCTCTTTTGAAATGAAATAAATCGCAGAGATGGTATCAATGGTATTGGCAAAATAAGCCATGGTCGGCGCGATGAACAGGCGCTTACCCGCTTCGGTATAAAGGTCCGATTCCGGGTTGCACATCTCGCGAGGGCCAGAGAACATAAAATCAAAACGAGGGGCATGTTGCTCCTCACTGGTGAAGTAACACGTCTCACCCTCGATCTTTTTGTCATGCGAGAATACGTAGGTATCCCCATGCAGTGGATAAAGCGCAGTGATGTTGTACTCAAGCGCATTTATGATCTGTGTGAGCTCCGCTAAAGAGCGTGTTACGCCTTGGTTCTCCATTCCATACTGTTTATCTGATTCTTCCGCTGAATCAACGAGCAACAAGCTCAAAACTACTAAAAAACTGGCGGTCAGGCCTAAGAAAGCCTTTTTAAAATCGACGGTATGGTGGTTAATCAAAGCATATAAATCATCATTGGGAATTTATCGCACATTGTACCTATAAATTCAAACATCGCAACAACAAATATAAAACAACATGCTTATTGGGTAATTTGAGAAGTTTATCGTGGAAGTAGAATTGAATGTAATAACGCCCAAACAAGGGTTTAGGCGTTGATAGGCTTAGTCTTTAATCGCGTATGCGTAACTAAAAGCTAATGCACTAACTGAACGTTGCTCGCCAATGGGAGAACCAAAGGCTAAACGACAGCGTTATTTAGCAAAGTTTACAATCGGGAAGCACGGGAAGAAACCGTTGTCAGCACAGTTGATCAGACCAACTTGTACGCCTTCGATTTTGTTGGTTTTGTTGAAGATACCAACCTGAACCGTAGACACTTCTGAAAGGTTCGCAGCGCCAACATCAACCATAGTGTTACCTTCTGAGTAGTTGACGAAACTCACGTTCGCGCCTTTCACATCATTAGTAATGTTCACAGCACCAAGGTTAACACCCGTTGTTTTACCCGTGTTCCAGTTGAAGAAACCTAGAGATGCACCGGTCATTTCTTGGTTCACTTTTGATGCACCAAAAATACCAAGGTTCACACCTGTGGTCGTTTGCGTCTCAGACATACCAACAACAGCAAGATCAAGACCTTTAAGGTCGTTCACTTGTCCGTGAAGTAAAGCCAAGCGCACACCGCCAACAGCGTCTGAGTCAGGTGCGTTGAAGCCATTGATCGTTGAAAACATAACAGGCGAAGAAGCAAATGCCGCCGGTGCCATTACTGCTGCAGACACAGCAAGTACTGAAAGTAGTTTTTTCATTGGGGAGTCTCCACTGACTTATTGTTCACTTGATTAATCCATTTTTAATCAAGCATTTATTGTCCTTTATTCAACAGCCACCCATGTTAAATCAATGTAATAACTGTACTGTTGAATATAAGCCGCTAAATCATAAAGAGCAATGGTTAAGAGCAGATGCGGGATTCGAGTGAACGAGATGCGAAAAGCAAAAAAAACAGAGACCGAAACCTCCGCTCTAACGCTTATTATTCCAAACAAAAATCTAGGCGAGAAAATCAACATGTTTCACAAGCTTATAGCCCACACACTTATTGCCGCATCTAAAGCGATGTCATCCTAAAAAATTTATTGATAAAAGCTCAACAGACCTCAGGTATTCAAAAACTAATGTTCGTAAAATTCTGAAAATAAACTAAATTCTAATATAGGAATAGAACGATATGAAACAGTGGGAATAGCATGATTAAGGAACCTACGAATAAACAGACCATTAAAGCGATTATTTCGCGTGGTTTTTTGGCTATCGTGTTATTTTTAGGCCTCTATATCTATGTTAGCCATGCTCTGAAGAACAAAGAGCAGGACATGATTAATCTCCAGCTCAGTCTTTCTGAAGCTTATAGCGTTATGCTCTCTGTCAGACGACAAGAGCAGCAGTTTGTTTCCACAAGGCAACCAGAGATTCAAGAACAACTCAATATAAAGCGAAGTCAGCTGATCGAAAAGCTGGCTGAGATCGATGGGAAAATCGTACGAAGCGACCTCAATATTTCTTTTAATTATGCCAAAGTTGTCGAGTATCTCGACGAGTACCACACCGCCTTTACATTATTAGCCCTTGAGTTAGTCAGCATACATGGCAAGAGGGACCAAATTGGGCTCATTGAGAAACTAAAAAATGCATCGTTGACACTTGAGCGCTTCGTACATGAATCCAATAATGTGCAGCTTGAAGAATTGACTTTAGAAACACAAGATCTCATGTATCAGTTCTTTACCGATTTTGATCAGACAACATTAGATAAGATTGTCGATTCATTGTTCAAAATCCAAGATGAAATAGAACAGAATTCCCGAACGATCAGTGCATTAGCTTCGTTTAATAATTTTAAACGCCACTTTTGGCGATTGCAGCGAGGGTTAAAGAGTGTCGGGTACAGCTCTGATAGCGGCCTCAAAGGAGAACTCACCAGCAGTATTTATCATGTTGAAGATGATCTCAACTTACTTTTCACCGAAACACCCAAGCAGATCGCAGAGAGCCTGACGCAGATAAAGTCGTACAGCTACTTATCGACAGCCGCATTAGGAGGGGTGACGTTACTGGTGCTGCTTTATGTTGTGTGGCGTGCCAGTCAACTTGAAACTCAATTGATTGTTTCACAAGAGAAAGCACGACAAGCAAACCGCGCAAAAAGTGCCTTTCTTGCCAATATGTCTCATGAGATACGGACACCGCTTAATGGCGTGATTGGTATGTCAGAAATACTGGCAGAAACCAAACTATCCGCAGAACAGAAAGACTGCCTTGGGACTATCTATACCTCTTCTCAAACCTTACTTATGTTGATCAACGATGTTCTCGATCTGTCCAAAATTGAATCGGGTAAACTGGAAATTAATCCACATACGACAGACTTAAGAGAGCTGCTGTTTGATAGCGTGACTCTGATTTCTTCTAAAGCTTATCAAAAGCAGATTAAGTTGGAAGTTGAAATTGATGGCGAGCTCCCAGAGTACATTCATGTTGATGGGAATAAAATTCGCCAAGTGTTGATGAATTTAGCCTCAAATGCGATCAAATTTACAGAACAAGGCTCTATCGTATTCACCGCTAAACGGCTTCCATCATTGGAAACAGAGTGTGTGGTCGAGTTTTCTGTTCGAGATACGGGTATTGGTATCGCAGCAGACCAACAAGAGCACATTTTCAAAGCGTTTTGCCAAGAAGATACCAACATCACCTCCAATATTGCGGGGACCGGATTAGGGCTTAGTATTTCGTCACGTATGGTGGAAATGATGGGAGGCTCGATAAACGTTGAGTCAGAGAAGGACGTGGGCAGTTGCTTTCATTTCCAATTAACCGTAGTGCCATCAGATCATTCTGAACATAAAAATCGTAAACAAACCGTTGTCTATTATTCAGATGCGCCATCGAAACTTTTACTCGATGACTTGTTCCGCCTTGGTTACTCACCACAACTAAAATCAATCGAAACAAACTTGGCGGCAACTGACCTCCCAGAGATCGCTTTGATGGAAGATATTAACCAAGCCAAAACACTGCATCGCTTAGCACCAGAGGTGAAAATCATCATAGTGAAAGATAATCTTAGTGATCCTATGAGTGAGTGTCATTTTATCTCAGGCTATGTGACTCTTCCTATGCTCGGTTCCCGCTTAAGTAGCATGTTGAACTCCGTGCTTGAAAGGTCACAGCCACAACCCCCTCAACATCAACCTGAGCCGATAGAAGCGACTGTACGTCAAAAAGTCCTCGTAGTTGAAGATAACCGCGTAAATCAGAAGGTGGTATGTATCAATTTAGATAAGTTAGGGATTGAATATTGGGTTGCCAATGATGGACAAGAAGCGATTGATTTATATAAAGAGCATCATCAAGACATCGGCCTTATCTTGATGGACTGCATGATGCCGAATGTAGATGGCTTTGAGGCAACAGAGCGAATCAGGCGCTATGAAGAAAACCTGCAACTTCAGGCAACACATATCCTCGCTTTAACGGCATCCGTGCTCGATGATGATATTAAACGTTGCTTCGAGTGTGGAATGAACGATTATCTTCCAAAACCATTTAAGCGTGACATGATGCTGCAAAAAATTGATGAACAACAGTTTACGCACAAGGCAGGCTGACCAAGGAGCTTTGGAAAAAAGGGTGATGGTGAAGCTGAAATACAGATACGGGATGCGAATAAATAAGGCTTAAGAGCAAAAAAACGGAGACCGAAGTCTCCGTTTTCTAAAGCTTATGTGTGACTTTCTCTGCTATAGAGAAAGGGGGATGATGTAGGGTAGCAGCGACGCATTACTGCGACACCGCCCCCTAAGAACCGTACGTGCGAGTTTCCCCGCATACGGCTCAAGCCTTTATAAGCACCTACCTAAGTAAATGCCAGCAACTCAAACATGTAATTGCCTATGACAATTAATATGCAACATCATAAGATTTTCGCTATTGTCCGAACCACCATCGACTCGTCGAATGATATGGTGAACATCCCATTCATCTTCAGAGGCAAACTGCCGGTGGCATACCGCACACTGGAAACCCTGCCTTTCGGCAATCTTCCAAAGCTTCATGTTACCTGATAAAGATTTCTTCAATCTTCTGATCGTCAAACTTTCAAAATATTGCTCATCTTCTGGTAAGTAACAATTCGCTAATGCCTTAATCTTTACATGCTTGTCGATTTTCACTCTCGATGCGTAAAGCAAACGGTAGTAGCCATCTTCCTCTTTTGGTCTTGGTGCACTGAATACCCAATTCCTATCCCCTACTGACTTAAAGTATTTATCTTTAATCCAGCGTTTTCGGCGATTAGAATGGATACGTCGACACCAACGCCAAAGCATCTTCCAGATTCGGTAATCTACATACTTGAATGTCTCACTAGCACAGATCCAACGATGGTAATTACACCACCCTCTGATCATCGGGTTCAACTTGGCAATGATTGCACTCGCTGGAGCCGTTTTGTGACTATCGAGATAATCTTTTATGTTTTTCAAAAAGACTTTCACATTCTTTTTCGCAGGCTTGATTAACATCTTGCCTTTGTATTTCCGAACGTTCTGCCCTAGGAAATCAAACCCATTCTCTATATGTGTGATTAATGTTTTTTCCTTCGACAGTTCTAACCCACGATCCGCCATAAAGGCTTCAACTATTGGCAGTACTTCTTGCTCTAACAACTCTTTCGAGATGCCAGTGATGACGAAGTCGTCAGCATATCGCACATAGTTAACCTTAGTTTTATAACTAGCTTTGGTGTTTTTCTTCCCGAAATGAGATTCCAGCACCGCATCTAGCCCGTCTAAAGCCATATTCGCAAGTACAGGAGAAATAATTCCTCCTTGCGGTGTACCTGCTTCTGTTGGATTCCAACTTCCAGATTCCATAAATCCGGATTTAAGCCACTTCTTGAGTATCACTTTATCCATAGGGATATTAGCGATTAACCAATCGTGACTAATGAAATCAAAACACCCTTTAATATCCCCCTCTAATACCCATTGGGCACTACTCTTGCGACTGAGGTTTACGAAACATTGTTCAATAGCATCAGCACAATTGCGGTGAGGACGAAATCCATAGCTATGTCTGTCCGCTTTGGTTTCCGATACAGGTTCTAGCGCTAACAGGTGCAGTGCCTGCATTGCTCTATCACGCATGGTCGGTATTCCTAGCGGACGTTCTTTACCATTAGATTTAGGAATGTAAACCCTCCTTAACGGCATTGGCTTGTAGCCTTTACTCGTTAGAGATTGAATAGCATCCCATTTCAAAGTTGGTGTATTCCAAAGTACTTTGTCGACACCTGATGTTTTCTTTCCACGGTTTTCGGTTACCCGTTTTACCGCTATCGCTTTGGCAGAAAAAGAGCGTATTAACATGCGCTGTAGCTTTTTAATTTGCCTGTTATCGCCGTGTTTAGTTGCCTTCGCAATCCGTACTTGTAGCTTCTTTACTCTTTGATGGCATAGCTTCCAATTAATGGTTTGCCAGCTATCGTTCGAGTATGAGAATGCAGGTAGACACTGTGCCTTACTCATCTTGCTTTCCTCATGGTGGATCCCCCATGTGGAGTGAAGATAGATCTCCCCTAAGGGTGAAGTATCATTCACCCTTAGGGGGACAAGTATCAACCAGCGAACGAAGTTCGCTAGTCATCCTTCGGCTTTACAAGCCTTCTTACGATTAAAGACCTAATGGAAGTCTGCACTCTTTCGAGTTGAGGCAAAGTCTGAACCTCTATCTTGGCGATTACAGCCAAGCATTCGCTTTATCCATCGCTCCCATACCCACTCATCCAACAGCTCCCCTTACGGGTTACCTGCCTCGAGGGCGAATAATTGGGCTTACCAAGTTCCTGTATTTGTACAATTAGTTACTTAGGTTCTACCTATTCAACGGTGGCACAACAGTAGCGTAATCCCAGATGTAAAAGGAATAACCTGTCCACATACCTTTTGGTCAGAGCGCCTTGCAGTAATCAACCTAGATTGATTGCTACAAACAAAGACATTTCGCTCGTCGCGGCTGACGTTGTTTATCAGTAGTTCACATACGTTAACCTTATAACCAAGCCTAGCCTCTCAATCGGTCGTCATTACCGATATCTGTATTATTTGCTCGCGCAAACGACACACCTTTTCAGGGAGTACATTGTCAGGAAGCTTCGCACCAATCCGTTACCAGATTCGCACTATCCCTAGGCTACTACTTGCTACAAAGTAGGTCTTATCACTCAAACTGTTGTTGAGAGTAAGACAATACAAACACAAGCTTCAGTCAATTGACTGTTGAAGCACCTCTTCTTGTTCTGTCAGTGAGGAGTACTCACTTTCAGCTAAGAAGCCAAGAGCTGCAGTTTATGAGGGCATGCCAAACCATTGGCATGTCGGTCCCATGTCTTTCCTTTTTAAAGGCAGTTTCCTGCGCGTTGGTGCCAAAGATTATTACTTTGAATGCACATCGGCATAGTTAACTAAGAGGCAGCACGCTGCCTCTGACATATTTCCGTTTCGAAGACCCTTTCGGGTATGGAGGTTGGGTGAGAGGAACTCTAGGCAGAGCGTTATCATTACATCCTCGGAGTTGATAACTAGGGCGGTTATATCCAACGATATTTCCGCCCACCTCAGTACATTATCCTGAGGAACAGTCAATTCGACCCTTGTCGCACTACATCATGCCGCCCATGCCACCCATACCGCCCATGCCACCCATATCAGGCATTGCAGGGCCAGAATCTTGTGGCTTATCAGTGATCATCGCTTCTGTTGTGATCATAAGACCAGCAACTGACGCTGCGAACTGAAGTGCAGAGCGAGTTACCTTAGTTGGATCTAGGATACCCATTGCAATCATGTCGCCGTATTCGCCAGTCGCCGCGTTGTAACCGTAGTTACCTTCGCCAGCACGAACGTTGTTAGCAACAACAGATTCTTCATCACCTGCGTTCTTCGTGATTTGACGGATAGGCGCTTCCATTGCACGTAGTGCAACACGGATACCGACGTTTTGCTCTTCGTTGTCGCCTTCAAGGCCAGCAACTTTAGATGCAGCGCGGATAAGTGCAACACCACCACCAGCAACCACACCCTCTTCAACGGCAGCGCGAGTTGCGTGAAGTGCATCTTCAACGCGGTCTTTCTTCTCTTTCATCTCAACTTCAGTTGCAGCGCCTACTTTGATTACTGCAACACCGCCAGCTAGCTTAGCTACGCGCTCTTGAAGTTTCTCTTTGTCGTAGTCAGACGTTGCATCTTCGATTTGTTGACGGATTTGAGAAACACGACCTTGGATCATTGTTTCTTCGCCCGCGCCATCGATGATGGTTGAGTTTTCTTTAGTGATAGTTACACGCTTAGCTTGACCTAGGTCTTCTAGCGTTACTTTCTCTAGGTCTAGGCCGATCTCTTCAGAGATAACCGTACCGCCAGTTAGGATAGCGATGTCTTGCAGCATAGACTTACGACGGTCACCGAAACCAGGCGCTTTAACAGCAGCCACTTTAACGATGCCACGCATGTTGTTCACAACTAGAGTTGCAAGCGCTTCGCCTTCTACATCTTCAGCGATGATAAGAAGTGGACGAGATGCCTTAGCAACTGCTTCTAGAGTCGGAAGAAGTTCACGGATGTTTGAAACTTTCTTGTCGATAAGAAGGATGAATGGGCTTTCTAGATCAACAGAACCTGCTTCTTGGTTGTTGATGAAGTAAGGAGATAGGTAACCGCGATCGAACTGCATACCTTCAACTACGTCTAGCTCGTCTTGTAGAGCCTGACCTTCTTCAACCGTGATTACGCCATCACGACCTACTTTTTCCATCGCTTCAGCAATGATGTTACCTACTGTCGAATCAGAGTTCGCAGAGATAGTACCTACTTGCGCGATAGCTTTTGTATCTGCGCATGGAACAGAAAGGCCTTTTAGCTCTTCAACTGCAGCGATAACTGCTTTGTCGATACCGCGCTTAAGATCCATTGGATTCATGCCAGCAGCAACGGCTTTTAAGCCTTCAGTGATGATTGCTTGAGCAAGAACTGTTGCTGTAGTCGTACCGTCGCCCGCCGCGTCATTCGCTTGCGAAGCCACTTCTTTAACCATTTGTGCGCCCATGTTTTGGAACTTGTCTTCAAGTTCGATTTCACGTGCAACTGAAACACCATCTTTAGTGATAGTCGGTGCGCCAAATGATTTGTCTAGAACAACGTTACGGCCTTTAGGACCTAGCGTTACTTTTACTGCGTCAGCCAGAACGTTTACACCTTCTAGCATTTTAATACGTGCGTCGTTACCAAATTTAACGTCTTTAGCAGCCATCTTAATTTCCTTTAAAATTCTTTATTAAATCAGTTCAATGTGTGGCGCGGATTACTCAACGATCGCCATGATGTCGTTTTCAGACATGATCAGAACTTCTTTGCCGTCGATCTTTTCAGTTTTAGTGCCGTAGCCTTCAGAAAAGATAACAGTATCGCCAACTTTAACGTCCAATGGTTGTACTGAACCATTTTCTAAAATGCGGCCTTTGCCAACAGCTAGAATAGTACCGCGCGTTGATTTTTCAGCGGCAGAACCAGTTAGAACGATGCCACCAGCAGATTTAGATTCAACTTCTTGGCGCTCAACGATAACTCGGTCGTGTAGAGGACGGATATTCATCGGTCGGATCTCCTGATAATTTCCATTTAATTTGATAGTTGCCACGATTGGCATGGGGTTACCCAATATGTTGGGGCGATGTGGAAGAACCCAAGGGGGGAACGAAAAAATTGTGAGCTAAAGTGCAGATTCTCACCCCTCATCTTTCCCTGCTTTTCGTTTACTCGTATCCCGCATCTGTTTATCCTACGCTTTTGGTTTCTATCGGCGTTTTGCATGCAAGATAAGCACGGGCTATTAACTGCCCCAATTGAGAGTACATTGCGTACCATGACCATACCGACCATATTCGGTATGGTGGCGATCTTGATGTTTAACCTCGTCGATACTTTCTTCATCTCATTGCTTGGCACCCAAGCCTTAGCCGCGGTGAGTTTTACCTTTCCAGTCACCTTTGCCATCAACTGCATCACCATGGGGATTGGTATTGGCTTATCGACATGTATCGGTCGATTGCTTGGCCAAGGCAGCGCACAAAATGCAGCACGCTTTACCTGTCATGGCTTATTGCTGGCTCTGCTTCTGGTCGGCTGCGCGTCTACATTAGGTATTATCGCCTTAGAACCTATGTTTACCCTGCTAGGAGCAAAGCAAGAGTTGTTGCCGCTGATATCGGAATACATGTCGGTGTGGTATCTCGCGATCCCATTTTTGGTCATCCCCATGGCAGGCAACAGCGCCATTCGTGCCAGCGGCGATACTAAAACACCCGCCAAGATCATGATGTTGGCTGGCCTTATCAATGGCGTTTTAGATCCGCTACTCATCTTCGGGTATGGGCCTTTTCCTGAACTGGGGATTCAAGGCGCTGCGATTGCCAGTGGTTTCAGTTGGTTTGGTGCGTTGTGTGGCTCACTCTACGTATTGATGGTGCGAGAAAAACTGCTTGCGCCGCCTAAGCTGACAAACATCGTCAGTGACTGGCGACAGATCTTAAAAATAGGCACCCCAGCGGCTTTGTCTAACGCTCTGAACCCACTTGCCGGCGCTATCATCATGATGATGCTGGCCAAACAAGGGACTGAAGCCGTGGCGGCGTATGGCGCAGCGCAACGTATCGAGTCCATTCTTATCATTGTGTTGATGTCTCTTACTTCGGCGCTTACGCCTTTCATGGCGCAGAACTTTGGCGCAAACAACCCACAACGCAGTTTTAAGGCACTGTTTCTGAGTATGCGTTTTGCTGTGATGTTCCAAGGTTTGATTTTCTTAATGATGGTGCCGTTGAGCATCCCCTTAGCTGCCCTGTTCTCCCAAGAAGAATCCGTACGAGGCATTTTGTGGCATTACTTGTTGGTCGTCCCCTTTAGCTATGGATTCCAAGGTATTGTGATGATGCTGATCAGTGGAATGAATGCCATGCATCAACCACTCAAAGCCTTTCAATGGAGCTTCATGCGTTTGTTTGTGTTTACCTTGCCCTTTGCGTGGATAGGCAGCCAAATTGATGGTGTCGAAGGGTTGTTTATTGGTTTAGCCTTGGGGAACATCATGGGTGGTATTTCAGGGTATTGCTTTGCACTTCGTGTGAGGGCTAAAGCAGATGCGGGATACGAAGAGGGATAGTACAAACCAAAAACTGAAAGACAAACGCTGACTACGCAGCGCTTAGTCCATCTTCGTTATATTTATGTCGCTAGAGCAAAGTTGATCGTATTTACCTTCGCTAGATTAACGTTCTGTTTTGCTTGCCACAGATCATAGTGATCCTGCATTGTTAACCAACTCTCCGGGGTTCTACCCAGTGACTTAGAAAGACGTAAAGCCATTTCAGGAGAAACTGCACTTTGGCCTTTAAGAACACGATTCAGCGTAGAAGGGGATACATCAAGCTGCTTTGCAACAAAACGACAGCTATAACCAAACGGTTCCATATATAGGTCATAAATAAACTCACCTGGGTGAGGAGGGTTGTGCATACTCATTAGTGATAATCCTCATAATTTAAAATATAGGCATTACCATCAATAAATTCGAAAGTAATACGCCAATTACCATTTACTGTGATTGACCAAATACCATCTCTATCCCCTTTTAATGGGTGAAGCTTAAAGCCAGGTAGATCAACATCATCAATAATGGTTGCAGTATCTATAGCTGCCAACTGCATCCTAAGCTTATGCTCATGCTTAGCTTGAATACCGGCTTTACTGCCAGTCTCAAAAAACTTTTTGAGACCTTTATGCTTGAATGTTTTAATCATACAGAGAGTGTAGCGTGTTGCGCATCATGAATCAAATTTCAAGCAGCTTAAGAGCAGATGCGAGATTCGGGTAAACGGGATGCGAAGAGCCTCAAAAACAGATACGAGATTCGAAGAGCTTGAGAGCAGAAAAAGACTAAAAGAAGGAAGATGACATGGAAGACACCACTTACAAAATGCTTTATGACGCACCAATTGGCAAGATGATCATTGTGAGCAATGGTGTGTCGCTTATTGAAATTGACCATGTAAATCACGAAGAGCTAATGACTAGCAATCCAGATGACCTTTGCCAACTGGCAGCGAAACAGTTAGATGAGTACTTCGCAGGTCAACGAATAGAATTCGATTTGCCATTAAGAGCGATAAAAGGCACTGAGTTTCAAAAAGTAGCTTGGCAGGCTTTAACAACCATTCCTTATGGCGAAACCATCAGTTACGGTGAACAAGCAAAGAGAATGGACAACCCAAAAGCAGTAAGAGCTGTGGGTGGTGCAAATGGCAAGAACCCATTTAGTATTGTTGTACCTTGCCATCGAGTCATCGGCGCAAATGGAACATTAACCGGCTACACCGGCGGCATGAACCGCAAAGAGTGGTTGTTGGATTTTGAACGTTCGGTTATAGATAAAACGCAATAATTTGTCTCACTAGAGCAAAAATATAAACGTTTCGCCATCAAGAAGCGCCATTATCACCAGACAACATATAGTCTATATTTAAAATTTCATATGAAGAGGTAATGATAATGTCCACTGAAACGATAGGTTACTTAAAAAAGCACGCAGCCAACCTCGATTTATCTGAACCTATGACCATTACTCAAAATGGTAAGCCCGCTTATACGATTGAATCTTATGACGATAGAAAGCATAGAGAAGAAGCTATAGCGCTAATGAAACTATTATCGTTTTCTATTGATGATAAAAAACATGGCCGAGTCAATTCAGGTACTCAGGTTCAAGATAAACTGGCAAAGCGTAAACAATCGGTTCAATAATCAACATCATCGATACGCTAATAAAAATACGCTCGATTATTTGAGTTTAATCCCATAGGTGTCAATATGGGCAAGTAGCTCATTCGATGTAATTCTATGCTTAACGAGCAAGTCAACCTTGAATGGAAGTGACGATTGTTCTAAACGATCTTGCAAGCCTGCGACGACACTTAACGAAATACCGTCCCCCTCGATAACAATATCGATGTCAGAGTTATCTTTATAAGTTCCAAGGGCTCTAGAACCAAACACCCAGGCATGAATGACTGAAGCATGGTTCAAAACAACATCCTCAATCAGCTGATATTGATGAGGCTTAAGGCCGACAGAGCCTGGGCTAACCAAATAACTATCGATCACATTTAACCTCTTGTTCGCATTGACCCTCTTGATCACATTTAAGCTTTAAATAGAGTGTGACTTGCCCTATCACTGGTGAAAATGACTCTAAGATCAGTGACTGAGCTTCAAGGACATTTTCCTCATCATAGGTGTGGGACAATAAATTTCGTTTTATGAGTGCTTCAAGCATGATCTCACACTGCTCCGAAGATAGGTGCTTAGCTTCTAAGGCTGTACGAAAAACGCTCCTCGGCGAAGCCACATCAAACCCTTCAAACTCAAGTAAGTCTTTAAGGGTCTTCCATGTAAGTTCGAAAGAAAATTCAAAAGTTTGTACTAACCCAGCGAGCTCTAACTCATTGTAGCTATCTTGTGAGCACGCTCTCTCAAGCCTTTGCTGCGCTTTCATTAAGTTTTGCAGTCGTTGCTTCCAACGGTCTGGGTTTGAGTTCATATAAACAGCCTAAATATAAGGTAAAAGACAAGTATAGTATGAGCCTTAAGCTACCTAATCATTCAAGAAATGTCACTCTTTCGATATTCATCAAGACTGTTCTTTTCGTCTTTTGTTTAAGGTCGTGCCCTTATGTTCTCCCCTGCATGTTTTTCTTACCCAATACCTGTCCTTAAGCTCTTCGCTACTCGTTTACCCGTATCTCACATCACGCATCCGTTCTTAAGCTCTTCTCATCTCGCTTACTCGTATCTCACATCTATAAAAAAGCCCGCACTTTGAAGTGCGGGCTTTCAAAATCGTTAAAGCTCAACGTGAGCCGCTGAGCCAAACAACTATTTAACTACTGACTATTTAACGATCACATCACCTGACATTTCAGCTGGAATTGCGATACCAGACAGAGAAAGCATCGTTGGTGCTAAGTCAGACAGTTTACCGCCCTCTTTGAACTCAATGTCTTTGTTACCTACGTAGATAAGTGGCACTGGTAGGTTAGTGTGTGCTGTGTGGATGCCGCCCGTTTCTGGGTTTACCATCATTTCCGCGTTACCGTGGTCAGCTGTGATTAGCAGTTGGCCGTCAGCTTCTTTGATTGCTTCAACCACTTTACCAAGACATTCGTCTAGCGACTCTACCGCTTTAACTGCTGCATCGTAAACGCCAGTGTGGCCAACCATGTCACAGTTAGGGAAGTTACAAACGATAGCGTCGTATTTGCCGCCTTTGATTGCGGCAACAAGCTTTTCAGTTAGCTCTGGTGCGCTCATTTCTGGCTGTAGGTCGTAAGTTGCTACTTTTGGAGAAGCAACAAGTTGACGCTCTTCACCTTCGAACTCGTCTTCGATACCGCCATTGAAGAAGAAAGTAACGTGCGCGTATTTCTCTGTTTCAGAGATACGTAGCTGCGTTTTACCTTGCTTCGATAGCCATTCACCGTAAGTGTTCTCTAGAGAAGCCGGTGGGAATGCACATAGAAGCGGGATGTCTGCTGCGTATTGAGTCAGCATCACGAAATCGATCGCTGGGAATACGTTACGAGCAAAACCATCGAAATCAGGAACGAATGCACGTGTAATTTCACGAGCACGGTCAGCACGGTAGTTCATGAAGATTACCGCATCGCCATCAACGATAGCGGCAGACTCTTCGCCTTCTGCTTTGATTTCAGTCGCTTTTACAAACTCATCGTTTTCATCACGAGCGTAAGCCGCTTCTAGGCCAGCAACCGCTGTATCAAACGTGAATTCTGCTTTTGCTTGAGTCAGCAGGTCGTAAGACTCTTGAACGCGATCCCAGTTGTTATCACGGTCCATTGCGTAGTAACGACCAATAAGCGAAGCCACACGGCCTTTACCTAGCTTAGCGAACAGTTCTTGGAAGCGTGCTAGTGTGTTTTCTGCGCTACGTGGCGGCGTATCACGGCCGTCTAGGAATGCATGCAGGTAGATTTTCTCTGCGCCACGCTCTGCTGCCATTTCAACAGCTGCGTAGATGTGATCTTCATGAGAGTGAACGCCACCTGGAGACATAAGGCCCATGATGTGAACCGCTTTCTCAGCTTTCACCGCTTTATCGATAGCGTTCACTAGCGTTTCAGTTTGGCCGAACTCACCATCTGAAATTGACTTAGTAATACGAGTAAGATCTTGGTATACCACGCGACCCGCACCGATGTTGGTGTGACCCACTTCTGAGTTACCCATTTGGCCATCAGGTAGGCCTACATCTAAGCCAGAAGCCGAGATTAGCGTGTTAGGTTGGTTAGCAATAAGACCGTCTAAAACTGGAGTCTTAGCGTTCGCGATAGCGTTGTCTTGGTTGTCTTCACGGTAACCGTAACCGTCAAGGATCACTAGAGCCATTGGCTTCTTAGCTGACATAGGACTGACCTCGTTCAATTCAAAATAAATCGGTATAAAAACAAATTAGCGTAATTTTACTACAGTTTACAGTCAAAACTGTAGTGGAAGATCAAGAAAGGGCGCAGGTAGGATGATCGAATGTGAAAAAAAGCGTCATTTTGTGTTTAAGGGTCGCATAAACCTTGAGCAACAGTATTTAGGGAAATATCGCTGTCGTCATTCTGTATTAACACTGAGTTACATACTAAAACCCAATATCACACTCAAAAAACAACGAACAAAACATACTCAACTGAGTGTACAAATTGATGGTTTTAACGTAAGCTACACGCAAATAAAATTATCATAAAAACTGGCTAGAGTTCATTATGTTATTAGAGCTATCATTTGTTGGCTTCTTCTCCTTTTCCTCACTCTTTTTGATGAGAAAAGTGGCAAAATCCATTGGCTTAGTGGATAAACCGAATGAGAGAAAGTTACACACTGGTGCGATCCCATTGGTAGGTGGTATAGCGATCAGCTTAACCATTGGCCAATTCATCGTTACCCATCCAGACGTCATCCCGCATAGCCCACTCTTTTTAGCTTCTGTTATTGCTCTTATTATTATCGGGGCGCTTGATGACAAATTCGACATTAGCTTCAAAATACGACTGGTGGTGCAAGCAATTCTCTCCCTCGGCATGATGTATTTCGCCGACATTCGATTAGATAACATTGGTAACCTGTTTGGTACTGGCGACCTGCATTTAGGCTTCCTGAGCCCTGTAGTAACCATACTCGCAGTGATTGGCGCGATTAACGCGTTCAATATGGTCGACGGCATTGATGGATTGTTAGGTGGGCTTGCTATTGTAACTTTTGGCGGTATCGCCGTTTTACTTCAAGTCGACAGCCAACATGGCTTAGCGTATTTATGCGTGGTGTTCATTGTCGCAACCATTCCTTATATCATGATGAATCTTGGTATTCTTGGGCGAGAGCGTAAGGTCTTTATGGGCGACGCTGGCAGCATGATGATTGGCTTTACTGTGATTTGGTTACTGCTGGGCGCAAGCCAAGATCCATCAGAAGCTATGATGAGACCAATAACTGCACTGTGGTTAATTGCTGTTCCGCTGATGGACATGGCTGCCATCATGTTCAGACGCGTACGCCGCGGTGACTCCCCTTTCAAGCCCGACCGTGAACACCTACACCACATCTTCCAACGCCTTGGTTTTACATCGCGACAAACGCTCGCCATCATTTGTGCGATCGCAAGTAGCTTTGCTGGCTTCGGTATCTACGGTGAATTCCTAGCGATCGCTGAATCGACCATGTTCATCCTGTTTATGATGTGTTTTGCTTCATACACTGTAGCCATGAGCTATGTTTGGCGTATCACAAGCTGGATTAGAAGTTGGCGTAACCTTCCAGAAAAAGTGTACTAATGATTAGAAGTGCATTAATGGCTTCGGTTTTCAAGTGAAGATGATTAAGAGCAAAAGTGCTTACATCTAAAACTTCTCAAGCTAAACGCAAAAGAGCCCAATCTCGATAAGATTGGGCTCTTTTTCTATATTTGTCTTAGTTTGAGCTATTGTAACTTAACTGCTTTAACTCTCTAATTTACCCAGCTAAGCACTGCGATAGTAGACTTGTCCGTTAACGACACATCAAACTATTTCGCTTCTAACTTCTTCCACTTTCTTACAATCTTCGCCATTTTAAACGAGTGTGTCATCGCGTAGGTGTGGAGGAAGAAACACACAACAATGGTGTAGAACATAATGTATTCTGGTACTTGGAAGTATTCGCCTAGTAACCCGAGCGTTGAGTACACCAATTGCACCAAACAGATCACCACTAACGACTCACGAGGGGTAAAGCCGATACGCTGCATAATGTGGTGAAAATGCTCGCGGTCAGGTTGGAACGGAGAGTGCCCTTTTCGAATACGACGGATCATAATGGCCATCATATCAATCAAAGGCACCGCAATTAACCACAATGCCGTCACCGGACGAATCGTATAGTGGCCGTGTTCAGGCTGTGTTCCTCGGATTAAAATCCAGATCACGAGAAAGCCGATCATCATGCTACCGGCATCGCCCATAAACACTTTACGTAGTTTGCCAAAATACCCCAAATTAAACAGCACGAAGGGAAGTAAGATAACCACCATTACTGCCATAAAGAAGGTATAAAACTCAAGGCCATGGGCATAGAACAGCACACCTAACGAGGCAAACACCACTATGCTTAAACCACCCAATAGCCCGTCAATACCATCAACCATGTTAAAAGCGTTAATTGCACCGATCACAGCTAATATGGTAACAACATAATCGATGGCAACCGGAAAGTCCCAAACACCAAACCCAAACGCATTACCAACATGAGAAAGCGTTAGCCCGGTATAATGCATTACGATCAGCGTCAAGACAGCTTGCACACCCATGCGAAGCTTAAAACTGATATCGAAGCGGTCATCTGCCACACCGATCAGCACCAGTATCGTTAAGCACGTGGCGATTACCTCTATGTTATTGATTTCTGACGCACTCACGTAGAAGAAGTACAACAAGGTAATACAAAGGGAAATACCGCCCACCAAAGGGACCACACCTTCATGATGTTTTCTAGCATTCGGTTTATCAACTAAGCCAATGGCGTAGCCGACTTTACGCATACAATACAACACCGCAAGGGCAAGAAAGAAGAACATAGAGAGTTCGATAAGGTAATCAAACAGCGACATTGATTTAAGCCCTTTGGGATAATTAAATAAAGGTGATTCCGAGGAGTGATGAAGCGACGACAATAAAAAGCTGCCATCGCGATTCATCGAATTTGGATAGGCTACACTTTCTCGGTTGCCGTTTTATCCATTTCGGCTTTGTTGCCTTTGAGGTAGACATTTTTATAACAGTAGTTCGTCGCCTCGATGTAGCCATCGACGCTACCACAGTCAAAACGCTTACCTTTAAACTTGTACGCAATCACACAACCATTTTTGGCTTGCTCTAAAAGCGCATCCGTAATTTGGATTTCGCCGCCTTTACCCGGCTGCGTTTCTTCCAAAATATCGAAGATGTCTGGCGTTAAGATGTAACGACCAATAATCGCAAGATTACTTGGTGCGGTACCTTGCTCAGGCTTTTCAACCATATCGGTAATGCGAATCAAATCATCACTTAAGTGCTCACCGGCAATCACACCGTACTTGTGCGTTTCAGATTCTGGTACTTCTTCTACCGCGACAATAGAGCAACGGAACTGGCGATACAAAGCGGCCATTTGTGCTAACACGCCTTTGTCATCATTAATGCAAAGGTCATCAGCCAAAACAACCGCAAATGGGTTATCACCCACCAGTTCTTTGCCTGTTAAAATGGCATGCCCTAGCCCTTTCATTTCGCGTTGGCGAATAAACGTATACTGAGCTGAATCAATCAAAGAGCGTATATCATCGAGTAAAGACTCTTTGTTAGTGCCTTGAATTTGGTGCTCAAGCTCGTAGTTCTTATCAAAGTGATCCATTAACGAGCTTTTACCACGGCCAGTAACAACGGCCATGCTGGTCATGCCCGCTTGAATCGCCTCGTCAACGCCATATTCAATAAGCGGCTTGTTAACGATAGGCATCATTTCTTTTGGCATGGATTTAGTTGCAGGTAAAAAGCGCGTGCCATAACCCGCTGCAGGGAATAAGCAGTGTTTGATCATGATTTAAATTCTTATGTGTTATTAACTGACGAATATATAAAATATTGCGGATGATATTGAGACATTTCCATCTCAAATAGTGCCTCAAACCCAAGTTAAGTTGAGGCACTACAATTATTAGAGTTTTGAGGTTTATTGAAAATATGAACGCCCCAAAGTAATACACATTAGGGACTCTATTGGAAGGAGAAGAACTAATCGCTGCCGAATAGATCGCGCGTATATACTTTGTCTTTCACATCCGCCAAATTTTGGGCCATACGGTTTGAGACAATCACATCACAGCTTGACTTGAACTGTTCGAAATCCGTTAACACTAATGAGCGGAAGAACTCTTTTTCTTTCAGCTCCGGTTCAAACACCACCACTTCAATGCCTTTCGCCTTCAAGCGTTTCATAATGCCTTGAATACTTGAAGCACGGAAGTTGTCAGAGCCTGACTTCATCACTAAACGGTAGATGCCTACGCGTGTAGGGTTACGCTTGATGATTGAATCAGCAATAAAATCTTTACGTGTGGTATTCGAATCTACAATCGCACCTATGATGTTATTCGGTACGTCTGAGTAATTCGCTCGCAGTTGTTTGGTGTCTTTCGGCAAACAGTAACCACCGTAACCAAATGACGGGTTGTTGTAATGTGAACCAATACGCGGATCTAAACACACACCATCAATGATTTGGCGCGTATCTAAGCCGTGCGATTCTGCATAAGTATCTAGCTCATTAAAGTAAGCGACGCGCAGGGCCAAGTAAGTATTGGAAAACAGCTTTACCGCTTCTGCTTCGGTCGAGTCGGTATACAAGATTTCAACGTCTTTCTTGACCGCGCCTTCTAGTAGTAGGTTAGCGAATACTGCCGCGCGTTCAGAACGTTCGCCCACTACAATGCGCGATGGGTGCAGGTTGTCATATAACGCTTTACCTTCACGTAAAAACTCAGGTGAGAACAGTAGGTTTTCACAACCGAATTCTTGTTTAATTCGTGCCGTATAACCGACAGGCACAGTAGATTTGATCACCATCACCGCATTTGGGTTAGTCGCCATTACGTCTTTAATTACCGCTTCAACGGAAGAGGTATTGAAGTAATTCGTCTCTACGTCATAATCAGTTGGTGTGGCGATGATGACGTATTCCGCGTTGGAATAAGCTAACTCTTTATCAAGTGTCGCGGTGAAGTTGAGTGATTTATTGGTCAGGAAATCGGTGATTTCTGTATCAACAATCGGAGACTGCTTGTTATTAAGCATATCTACTTTTTCAGCCACGATATCAACCGCGACAACTTCATTATGCTGCGATAACAGCATCGCATTTGATAAGCCTACATAGCCGGTACCGGCAATTGCAATTTTCATAATGAACCTTATTTTAGTAGCTCTAAAAAATATTTAGTCTTAGCTTCACGATCAAAATACTCTTCAGCATAAGATCTTGAGCTTGAGATAATATCACCCATATTACCATCATTATAAATCTGTAAAGTTGCGATAACTGCTGCGTTAATATCGCCAAGTTCCACACAAACACCATTACAAAAATTTACTACTGCATCTCTAGAGCCTGGGACATTATAAACAACGACTGGGATGCCCATTGAATTAGCTTCCATTACACAAACTGGAAACCCTTCTCGTTTTGAAGGAAGCAGTAAAATGTCCGATTCTTCATAAAAAAACTTTGGGTCAGCTACATAACCTTTAAAACTAACTAAGTCACCAAACTCCAAGTTATAGTTTTCAATATCTTTAGAAGTTAAAGAGCTAGGGTTGTTAGGGTATATATCGCCAACAACTGTTAGCGTGCATCCATAATCCAATAGCCCTCTAAAAATATCAAAAACATCTTTTATTCCCTTATCTTTAATTAGTCTTCCAACATAGATCAATCTAATTGGGGGAGCTAGTGAGTTATTTTTATGAGATGAACGACTAAAAAATTTCGTGTCTACACCAATACCACCGCTTACTAAGTCGGATTGATTACCAAGTATATCCCTCTCATCATTATTACAAAACACCCTAGTTATATTTGGTTGGTTAAGTAGAAAACGCATTATTCTTACCGGAACACCACCTTTCAAAAATATAGATCCTAATCCCTCGATACTCACTAAAACTTTTTTATAAAAAATAAATAAAGACACAAAACACATCAAGTATGACACAAGGAAATGACATACTACTGAAGGATTATCTAGATTTAATTTCAATCGTATTAGATGAGCATTCATAAATAATGATGATATTAATGTTCCAAACACACCTTTAAAAGATGGTACCCAATAAACCTTACACCCTTTATTAACCAATTCACGATTCGAATTTTCACAATCATTTGGAGATATTATAAATACGTTTCCACCGGACTTTAGATATTCATCAATATAAGATACTCTAAACTTTAAAGTGGTCGCAATTGAGTTCTGTATAATAATCAAATCCTTCATCAACCAAATAACCTTTTAGATAAGTAACATATTGACAAAAATAAAACCTTGGCTAAGCCAACCTTGTATTTATAACAGAGCCTCATCCAAGAAAACATAGATTTGCATTTTATTGAAGGTCCCATAAGTTGAATTACTAGAAAGTTCAATAATTCATTCCCTTTAAACCCTTCTCTATATTTATCAATAAAATATTCACTTCTCTTTATTGACCAACCCTTTTGAATAGCAGTTCTATCATCTTTAACGTAATAAGAAAGATATTTATCTACGAATATAACATTTAATTTAAAAAGGTCTATAGCATAAACTAATTGGAAGTCTTGATGCCTGAATAGCGACTCATCAAATCCACCAATCAAATAAAAATCTTCCCTTGAGATCATGATTGAGGATGTTTGCAGTACCAGATTATGCTCTAACTTGCCAAAAAGATTGAAAAAACCTGTTCTATTCGAATCATAATCACTTCTCACTGATTCTTTAATTACAGGTTTTCCCCTTAATATGGGTTTCGTTTTACAAGTAACTACACTATTCTTTTTGTAAACAGATACTTGCTCAGCTATTTTAGTTGGTTCCCATAAGTCATCAGCATCAAGAAAGCAAATTAAATCACCTTTAGATAACTCAACACCTTTATTTCTTGCAGCTGCACCATTTAAATTTTTCGGCTGTCTAAATAGAGTCAAATTACTTTTTGCTAATCCAGACACCAAATTAACAAGATCATCGAAATCATCGGAGTGATCATCAACAATGATGACTTCAATATGTGCATAAGTTTGACTATACACTGCACAAAGAGTCTCTTTCATATACTTACTGGAGTTATAAGATGGTATGACTACAGAAACGAGCATGTAAACCTCTAAATTCTAATTAAATATTAACATTCTTCTTTAAAATAAAAATCTTAAAAGATAGTACTAAAAATATCTGTAGAGTATAAGCAATAATAATAACTTCAACTCCATAAGCACTTAATCCAAAAATACAAATAACTAAGTACATAATATTTGCTATAGTAAGAAAAAATACATCTTTACCAACAAATCCTGACGCTTGAAAAAAAACATGAATTAATAAAAAGCAACTCGAAATCAAAAAAACAGACGTATATATAAAGTTAAATTTAAAATCTGAGTATGACAAATCAAAAACCATCTTATAAAGATAATATATCTCATCCATGTACACGTATGAGGTCACTAACATTCCCACACCAAAAAAAACAAGAATCACACTAATTTTAACAACATAACTCAATGATGTGTTAAAACCTTGCTCTTCTATTTTTTTTACCAACACAGGGTAGTATATTTGATTAACCACATTTATAAAAACTCCAAATCCTTGATTTATTCTTTTTGCGATATCATATATAGCAACTGAACTATTACCTAGTATAGATGAAACCAAAAATTTATCTAAATGTTGAACTGGCAAATCGACTATTGATTTCAAAGAAACTAAATAGGAAAACTTTATAAAACGATTGAAATATAAAAAATCCAACCTTTCTAACCTAAACATACCAATTATGGCCAACAATAGTTGATGTCGCATGGTGATTGATGCAAATAGTAACACTAGAAGATTACTAGCCATAAAGAACAAAGAGTATGTTAATAAATCCCCATGATTGATTATAGTTAATGCGCCTAATAATCTTATGAATGATCTTAAAGATTCACAAAAGGATAGGAATAGAAATTTATCGTTAACCCTACAAATCCCTATAAAAAATGAAAATGGGTTAAATAAAAGTGCTAGTGAAAAAACAAATGCTACTTGATTACTTACGATGAAAAATAAATCAGAAAAAACAGGTGATGTTAACGTGAAATAAATTATTATCGCACCAAGTAAACAAGAAAATACATCAGCAATTAAACTAAAGGTGAGTAATTTTTCTTTGTTACTCTCAGATTGAAACCAAAATTTTATGAATGCTTGCCAAGGTTGTAAGCTAGTTAAAATCTGAGTAACTAAAAAAGAGGTTAGAATTATAGATAATTCGCCATAACCATTTATACCAAGCCCAGTCAATAATAGAGGTATAGTAATAAAGTTAATCACGGCTACTGACGCACTTCCTGTAAATGCCCCAACAAAGTTTTTTATCAGTTTAATGTTCATGTCTCAGCATCATATCAAATTTTTTAGATATACTGCCCCATGTGAACTTACCTATGTCATTCTGAATAACATAACTGTCACTTGAGATTGCCTTGCTTATAGCATTCGATATTGATTCAGGATTACATTTACAATAAAAGCCATTCCCCCCCAAAATTTCAGGAATTCCTCCATCTTCAGTCGCTATAACTTTACACCCCTTCACGAACCCTTCTAAAGCAACCATACCAAAAGGTTCTTTCCACTTAGAAGGTACTGCCAAAACTTCGCTTCTATTCATCTCATCAAGAAGCTCTTTATGGTCGAGATAGCCTAAAAAATTAATATTATTTTTGTATTTAGATAATTTTATTTCATTTTCTAAGTCGATTAGATACTTGGTTTTTTGAGAACTACTCCCCGAAGAAACTCCGCCAACTATATTAAGTACGTAATCGTTATTATTAGACCTAAATAAGTTAAATGCTTTAACTAATTCTATAACACCTTTACTTTCAATAATTCTTCCTGCAAAAAGTATTGATCTGTTTTTTGGAGCATTTTTATAATTTATCTCTTTATCTGATACTCCATTATAAATAACTTCACTTATCGATGCCAATTCAGGGTACTTATATACTGTTTCATTCTTCAAAAAATTTGAGCAATAAATTATTTTATCGGCTGATCGATTAAGTTTAGCTACCGTAGTAGACGTAGAATGATATAAATGGCTATTATGCATATGAAGGAATATTTTCCCCTTGAAACCAAGCATTCTTAGTAATGCAGGAACCTTAGGTCTATTATGAACAATAATCAAGTCTAATTTTTTAACATGCCTAAATATAGAGCATATCCAAATAGTATCTCTACATGTTATTTTTTTTATGTAAAAAAATAGCTTGTCAAGTAATAAGCCTTTTGAGAATGTTCGTTCAAGTTTCTTTACTATACTACAATAACTCCCATAATAACTATTATATACATTATCCCCATAGTCATTCTTATCGCTAGCGGAGTATATCGAGTATTCAAATTCTTTACTTGATCGAGAACTCACTTCATAAACCCATCTTGCTATCGCACCACCGAAATGGGAATCATAACTTTCAGCATAAGGGAAAATCACACCAATATTATTTGACATTTATTATATCCTATTTTTATTTCTAGTTACCTTATATAGCCATAATGGTATTACTGAGAAAACCAAAGTTTTAATTGGTGGGAAACTGGCACGGGAAGTAACCATACTTAACATATGCATCATTCTAGTTTTTAAACTGGGTCCACCGACTCTGAGTAGCGCAATGTAATAGCTATCAACCATTGAATATATGTATGTATCAATGCATTTCTCGTTCGCATATTTTACATATAAACAGCGATTAGTCAGCAATTCATCAACGACTCTTCTAAAGCTAATCACATTCTTTTGTGTGAATTGAGAAGTCACTGTCGATTCCGACCTTATCCTTCTGCGATAAAGTATATCTGGAATGACTTTAATATTTCGCTTACCTTTAATGAATAAGTCTGTTGTGAACAAATTATCTTCATAAATTATACCATTTACGAATTTAACATCATCAATTAACTTAGAGTTAAACACATAATGGCAAGGCTGAACAAAATAAGAAGATTTATTTATGCTTTCATTAAAAAATTCACTTTGCGATACAATATCATTAGAAAATTTCGGCCTCAAATAACTCAACTGCTCATGATTAAAGTTAATATCGTCATTGTCTAAAAAATAATCCCCATTAAAGGCTATGATATCTATATTTTTATTGCTAGATATAATTAAACTAGTTATTATATCCACCGAACAAAGGGAAATTAGATCGTCAGAGTCGACAAACCAAATATAATCTCCCGTAGCCTCTTGAATACCTCGATTCCTTGCATTTGATTGGCCTGAATTATTTTGCGAGATGACTTTGACATTTCCTTTTCTAATATAACAGTTAGCCTTATCTAAAGTACTATCTGTAGAACCATCATTAATTATAATAACTTCCACATTACTATTAATCTTAATCTGTTGCACGATTGAACTTAAGCAGTCATCTATATATCTTTCAACATTGTACGCTGGTATTATTATCGATAGGATCATGATTTAGTCTTACTTGTTGGTTTTATCTTACACAAAAAATTAATGATGAAAAATACAATAAAATAATATATGTATTTATATTTAGCTCCAAAATAGTATGCATAACACATCATGAGTAGTGAGAATAAAATATATGAGCAAATAAACCCACCCAATAGTGTATTACTATTCCTGAAATAAATAAAAATGTAAATCATTGATGTAAAAAACAAAAAAGATAACACATAGAAGAAGTCAGCTAATATATGTGGATACCCAGTAACCATGTTGTACTTATAATTAACTAGAAAATCAACTTGTGGTAAGTTCCTTGGAATATCAATAAGTAGCGTCATACCTCCTAGATATGCGTCAAATGGATAAGAAAATATGATCCCATCCATCTCTAATACATAAAATAAATTTATATAATTTGGAACTAAATAATCGACGATAGCAAATAGGTTGAAATCATCTCCTCCCCCTCTAACAAGAAAAGAAAAGAAAGCAAAGAATATAACGAATATAAAAACAACAGAAATGAAAAATACTTTTGATTTTTTGGATAATTCATTAATTGAGACATAGAATAATAGTGGAAAAAACAAAGCATCGAAAACAGTAAATTTTATACCATGAAAAATAGAAAACAAAAGAGCAAGCGTGAATATAGCAATATCAATTGCTGAGCTTTTACCTTTTATTTTATTCTTAAAAACGATCAGAATCATACATGGAACATGAAGAAAGTACATATAGTTGACAAGCCAATTTGCACCAAAAGACTCTTCATAATCTCTCGCACCCTCAAACATTAAATTTATATTAAATCCAATATTTGACAGATTTGAAATCAATGCCAATAGTGAGCAAGAAAACGTAATAAATATAAAGAAGTTTATCCTTTGTAAAGAATAATCGACACTGTCATTAATATATAATCGACCATTTAGGTTTAACTTGAGAAGGTATGGTATAAAAAATCCAATAACATATGAAACCACCAATATAGATACAGATAAATAACTAACATAAGTCAAAGAAAAATTATTAAAATGTATATATTGCTGATACTCATCAAATCGAACTAAACTAAATACTAAAATGAAGATTGACGGAAAGGATACAAATGATAGAACTTTATCATGAGTCCGATCCAACTTGTATACCAATATAAATATGAATATACTAAATACGTATGTTAAAGCTTCTATGTACATAATTATTACTTGGTAGGTATTAATGTTGATAACATCATACATTTAAGTTAAATGCAGGGTAAGATTACGAAGCCCATAGCCCTGCAAGGACTTGCGAAAGGTAGTTGTTGTTACGGTTCGCTTTTTTCTGCT
>NZ_JBFRJF010000040.1:0-46450 GCF_041468745.1 Vibrio sp. 10N.286.52.F8 | reverse complement strand
ATTTTATTAGATATACAGTAATAAGAAAACGACGAATTAATTTAAATATATTGGAACAGAACCAATATTATCTATAAAGAAGTGGAGTTAAAAAATGACTATTAAACGTTACGGTGTTGAAGGCGGTACAGGTACAGGCGGACAACATTTACCATTTGCACGCGCAACTGAAGCGGGTGGTTTCCTATACGTTTCTGGCCAGACACCGATGACAGATGGTGAAGTGGTAGAGGGTGGCATTGTTGACCAGTCTCGCCTAGCGATCCAAAACTGTGTCGATATCATGACTGAAGCGGGCTACGGCCTAGAAGACGTAATGCACGTAAAGGTTGTGCTAACGGATTCTCGTTACTTCCAATCTTTTAATAAGGTATTCAAAGAGTTCTTCGGTGCTAACCCACCGGCTCGTATCTGCATGGTTTGCGACCTAGTTGTAGACGTGAAGGTTGAAGTAGATGTGACTTGCTACCGCGCGGATCGCGTTTAGTAATAACCTAATCACAATTACCTACTTAGAGAGTATTAGGGGTTAGTCATCCCTGTTATTATCCTTTAATACTCTCACCCTACATTTATAAAAATTACTTTAATTAAAATAGATAAAATCAATAAAGTAATTATATGAAATATAAAAATGAATGAATCATAAATAAAGTTCAAGAATGAACTCAATATTTCACTGAGAGGTGTCAAATGAACAGCACACTTTTTCTTACAGGCTTCGGCGTGTACGTATGTTTTTTAATTTGGTTAGGCTGGTTTGTCTCGCGTAATCAAAAATCTGGCGAAGATTTCTTATTAGGTGGCCGTGGCCTGCCATTATTCTTAGTACTTGGTACAACAGTTGCGACTATGGTCGGCACGGGTTCAAGTATGGGCGCGGTTGGCTTTGGCTACGCAAATGGTTGGGCGGGTGCTCTGTACGGAATAGGCGGTGCTGTCGGCATCCTATTGCTTGCACTTTGGTTTGCTCCGGTTCGTAAACTGAACTTCATGACCATGAGTGAAGAGCTGGCTTATTACGTTGGCGCTAACCGAATCGTAAAAAACGTGGTTGGCCTACTTATCTTTATCGCGTCAATCGGTTGGTTAGGTGCGCACATTCTAGGTGGCGGCATGTACCTAGCGTGGATTGCAGACATCGACCTTAACCTTGCGAAAATTATTATTGCTGCAGCTTTCACTATCTACGTTGTTATCGGTGGTTACACAGCAGTTGTATGGACCGATACGATTCAAGCAATCATCCTTTTTGCTGGCTTCATCCTAATGGCGGTAATGTCTGTTGATCACATTGGTGGCATGGACAACCTTTACGCTGCGATGGACCCTGCTGCTACAAGCTTTTTAGCAATCGATAAACTGGGCATTCTGCCTGCTGTTTCTCTGGCTGTGGTTATCGGTGTGGGCGTACTTGCAACACCTTCATTCCGCCAGCGTATCTACTCTGGTAAAGATGTTTCAACTATCCGTCGCTCTTTCGTGGCTTCTGGTGTGTTGTACCTTTTCTTCTCTATTATTCCAGCAATCATAGGTATGGCGGCACACGCTATTGACCCAACGCTGGATAACCCGAACTTCTCGTTCCCTTACATTGCAGCGACGGTACTACCTGTTGGCGTAGGCATGATTGTTCTTATCGCAGGTCTATCAGCAACCATGTCGAGTGCAAGCTCAGATGCGATTGCCGGTGTATCTATCCTACTGCGTGACGTGTACGTGATGTTCACAGGCCGCGTACCAAACAAAGAATCAATGTTGAACTACTCTCGTCTAGCTTTGGTTGTGGTGATTGGCTTCGCACTACTGTTCGCACTGACGTCAAACGACATCATTGGCTACATCACTAAGATGATTTCAACGGTTATGTCGGGCATGTTTGTGTGCGGTATGTTGGGTAAATTCTGGAAACGCTACAACTGGCAAGGTGCGCTTGCAACACTAGCGGGTGCTTCTGTAGCTTCATTCGTAGTAATGTTAAACGCTGACTACACAGCCTTCTGGGGCAACCCAGTTATCCCATCATGTCTGTTTGCTCTAACGGCAGGTGTGGTTGTGAGCCTAGTGACTCCGGCTAACCAAGTAACACCTGAAATGGCAAAAGCGATTCTTGATGACGAGCGTGCTCTGATGGAGATGGAAATGTCTGAGACTGGCGTACTTGAAGAAGAAGCGGCACCTCAACGTCCTGCAAATCAAACAAGCTAAACCTAGTCTCCACAACTGGTTTGCTTAATTCAGGTCCTGCTTAGTGGCAGGGCCTTCTCCCACATATATCTCTCTATTTTAGGATCGGCTATGCCTGCATCTTCTCATTTCAATATTGCTTTCTTCGGCGAATGTATGGTCGAAATAAGCGGCTCTCCATTAACCAAAAAATTTGGCGGTGACACGCTCAATACCGCGCTTTACCTTTCTCGCTTAACCCAACATCAAAACCTGTCTGTTCATTACGCGACTGGTTTGGGTAGCGATGAACTGTCTCAAAACATGATTGATAGCTGGCAACTAGAAGGCATTCAAACCAATTTCGTTGAACGTATTCCAAACAAGTTGCCCGGTTTGTACATGGTAGAAACGGACGAAACGGGTGAGCGACATTTCCACTATTGGCGCAATGACGCGGCAGTAAAATCTTACTTTCAAACTGACGACCTGAATAAGCTTGAAATCGCGCTGACAGAGAAACAAGTCGACGCGGTTTACATCAGCGGTATCAGTATCGCGATTTTAGATGACACCTCACGTGAACGTCTGTTGAAAGCCATTGGTGTGTTCTCAAATCAAGGCGGAAAGCTGATTTTTGATAACAACTATCGCCCGCAACTTTGGACGACTGAACAAGCTCAGCATTGGTACGCCAAGTTACTACCATTGGTCGACATTGCACTGATTACCGAAGACGACGACCTGCTGGTTTGGGGCAATGGCGAGAGCGTTCAACAACGCTGCCTTCGCTTAGGCTGCCAAGAGATCGTCATCAAACGTGGCTGTGAGCCATGCAAGATTGTTCAAGTTGAACAAGGCGATGTTGTTGAGAGTTATGTATCCGCGACTCGTGTTTCTAACGTGGTCGACACCTGCGCTGCGGGCGATTCATTCGCTGCGGGTTATTTAGCTGCGCGTCTTACTGGCGAGAGCGCCACCGACGCAGCCGAATTTGGCCACCAACTGGCTTCCATCGTTATTCAATACTCTGGCGCAATAATCCCTATGAGCGCTATGAGCCAACTGATTAAAAAATAAAAAGCGGAACTATTATGTCTCAAGAAATGATCAACACACTTAAGCAGTTCAAAGTTATCCCTGTTATCCAAATCAACAAGGTGGAACATGCGATTCCACTAGCAAAAGTGTTGGTAGAAAACGGCCTGCCAGTAGCAGAAGTGACGTTCCGTACCGAAGCGGCAGCGGATTCGATTCGTGCGATGCGTGATGCCTACCCAGAGATGTGTATCGGTGCAGGTACAGTACTCACACCTGCGCAGATCGACCTTGCGAAAGAGGCGGGCAGCGAATTCATCGTAGCACCGGGCTTGAATCCCAACACAGTAAAACGTTGCCAAGAGATCGGTATGCCAATCGTTCCTGGCGTAAACAACCCAAGCCAAGTAGAGCAAGCGTTGGAGCTAGGTCTTAACTTTTTGAAGTTCTTCCCAGCAGAAGCGTCTGGCGGCATCAACATGGTGAAATCTTTGCTAGCGCCTTACGTTGATGTGTCACTAATGCCAACGGGCGGTATCGGCAAACACAACGTGAATGATTACTTAGCCGTTGATCGCGTCGTATGTTGCGGTGGCACGTGGATGGTTTCTCCAAAGATGATCGAGAACGAACAGTGGGATGAGATCGCGGTGTTGGTTCGTGAAGCGGTTGAGTTGGTTAGCTAATCATAAGTTTGTGAGCTCATTCGTTTTTCACAGACGATAGGCTTTGAGCTCACGATAAACAACAGTAGTGGCTGAAGGTTCTGTTTTGTGAATCGCCTCCGATAAACAAAACAGAACGTCCGTTATATAGGAAAACTAATAATGAAAAAAACTATATTGTCTCTATTGATTTCAAGTTCAGTAGTGTCCCCAATGGCGTTAGCAATGGCTCCGAATACCGATCTAAATTTAATGCCGTATCCACAAACAGTCGAGCTGCAAGCTGGGCAGGTTAAGGTCGACGGTAACTTCAAGGTTTACATCAAAGGCTTTAACTCTGATCGCGTTGAATACACCGCGAAACGCTTTATCGATCGCCTAGAGCGCCAAACTGGCGTGCCGATTCTAAACTGGCAGGTTGATAGCGCAGACGAAGCGAACCTGATCATTGATATCGACGCGGCGCCAAAGTCTGAAGTACAGAACATCGACTCTGTAGAGTCTTACAAAATTACGACTCAGGGTGAGCAAATCACGCTGAGCTCTCCAAGCCTATACGGCACAATTCACGGCATCGAAACCCTTTTACAGCTCGTTGAAACCACAGCAACTGGCTACCATATTCCTGCCGTAACCATTGTTGATGAGCCCCGCTTTCGTTGGCGTGGAGTCTCTTACGATACCTCGCGTCACTTCATTGAATTTGATGTGTTGATTCGTCAGCTAGATGCGATGGCTTCTGCGAAAATGAACGTGTTCCATTGGCACTTCTGGGACGATCAAGGTATCCGCATTCAAACGGAATCTTGGCCGCGTCTATGGTCAGAAACCACTGATGGTGATTACTACACCAAAGACCAAGTTCGTTACTTAGTTGAGTACGCTCGTAATCTTGGTATTCGTGTTATTCCAGAAGTTTCACTGCCGGGACACTCTTCTGCTGTGGCGCACGCTTACCCACGCTTGATGTCGGGTGGTGAAGGTCAAAGCTACGAACAAGAACGTGGCTGGGGTGTATTTGAGCCATTGATGGACCCACTTAACCCAGAGCTCTATGAAATGCTGGGCGACGTGTTTGATGAAGTGACAGAACTGTTCCCAGACGAGTACTTCCACATTGGTGGCGATGAGCCGAACTATGCGCAATGGAAAAACAGCGAAAAGCACCAAGAGTTCATCGAAGAGAACAGTATCGATGGCGAGCGCGGCTTACAGTCTTACCTCAACGTAAAAGTTGAAAAGATGCTGGAAGAGCGTGGCAAGAAGATGACGGGTTGGGATGAGATTTGGCATAAAGATCTGCCAACTTCTATCGTGATTCAAAGCTGGCAAGGACACGACAGTATCGGTCGAGCGGCGAAAGAGGGCTACCCAGGTATTCTGTCTACGGGTTACTACCTAGACCAACCTCAGCCAACCAGTTACCACTATCGCAATGATCCAATGCCAAGTGGCATCACGGTTGACGATAAGCTGCACAGTGGTGAGAAGTTTGTGACTTACCAATGGCAAAAGCCTCGCTCTAAAGGCAGCCCACGTAAGGGAACACTGACTATCATTGAAGCGCAAGACGGTACTTTCCGCGCGTTCAGTGATTACAACGGTAAGTCTCGTGAAGAGATCTACATCCTTGATTATGTGCCGGGTAAAACCTTTGTCGGCCACTTCGATAACTTCATGTCGTATACCGAATTCAACCTGAACTTGAATCCAAATGGGTTTGCGGAAGGCAGCTATCAGTTAATTGGTAACGTGCGCTGGCCAACCACAGGCGAAGTGATTGCGAGCAGCGATGTAGAAGGCAGCGTGATCCCTGAGCCAAACGGAGGCTACCCCGCGGAGCTAACCGACAAAGAAAAAGAGCTGATTTTAGGCGGCGAGATCACCATGTGGCTAGAAAACAAAGACAGCCTCACGGTCGAAAACTACCTATGGCCTCGCAGTTATGCAATTGCAGAACGTTTCTGGTCGGATGCAGAACTGACAGACGAACGCAGTATGTATAAGCGCATGAAAGCAATGGATACATGGTCGGAAGTATCGGTAGGGCTACGTCATCACGCCGATGCTGATATGTTGTTGAAGCGCATTGCCAAAGGCCAAGATATTCACGACCTGCGCGTGCTAGCGAAATACACCGAGCCGGCTCAATACTACGCTCGCAACTGGGAAAAGTGGAACTCCACTGAACCTAAGGGCACCTTGTACAGCCAATACGAGCGCCTAAATCGCTTCGTGGATGCTTTGCCAGTAGAAAGCTACGCGGTGTATGAGATGCAAGACTTGGTCAATGAAGTGGCGACAGGCAATCAGCAGGCGCTAGAGCAACTTGCAGAGCATTATCAGCAAGCAAAATCAGCTGCACTAGCGGCGGAAACTGTCTTCGCTGGTAACGTGTCTTCGGTAGAGACTGTGGTGGTTGCAGAGAAAACCGTTGAAGTTGCAGATTTAGCATTAACTTTGATTGCTAAAGCGCAAGCTGGCGAGAAGGTAAGAGAAGCTGACGTGAATGCCTACCAAGCGATACTGTCTGATTCAGCGAAAATCTACGATGAATCGATCATCGCGATTGTGCGCCCAACAGAACTGTTGTTGAAGCAGTTAGCTGAGTAAGTCGTTAACGGATTAGTGAATAAGTCACACGCCAATAAGTGAATCAAAATCGCCCTCTGTGGGCGGTTTTTTAGTTCTAGCGCTTCAATAGAATGTGGAGTTCAAGGTCTGTGTAAGTAACTACTCACTATCGCTATTGTTTAGTGTTAACGTAAATGTCATGCCTTGGTCTGAATTGTTCTTCGCTATTAATGTGCCTTGCATATCGCGCACGTTGTTCGCTGTGATAGCCAACCCGAGCCCCAAGCCTTCGCCCATCTTTTTGTTGGTATGAAATGGTTCGAAAATGGTTTCGAGTTGATCTTCAGACACACCACAACCGTTATCTTGAACCTTGATGATCACGCGTTGTTGCTCGGTATGAGCGCTGATCACAATGGTTGCTGGTTTCTGATTCTGCGTGGCATCGACAGCGTTTCTAAGCAGGTTACCAAGCACTTGACGAAGTCGCGCCTCTTCTCCCATTACCATCGAAATATTGGAAGCGACACGCACGCGAATATCGACGTTTTCCAGTTCGGCTTGATGAATTCGCAGGGTTTCTTGCAGTGCGTCTGTCAGTGAAACTGGGTAAGGCTTTTCAAGTCTTTGGAAGGCGAACGACTTCAATTGGCTGGTCATGTTAGCCATTCTGTCGATCAGGCTCATGACTAAGTCCATGTTCGCTTTCAACATCTTGGTCTCGCCTCTTTCCATCAATAGCTGGTTACTTGAAAGTAGCGTTTTTAGGCCAGTAAGCGGCTGATTGAGTTCATGAGTAATCGCACTCGACATCCGCCCTAGTGCAGCCAGTTTGCTAGATTCGACAAGTTCTTGCTGCGCATCTTTTAGATCTTGAGTTCGCTCTTCGACCCGCAGTTGTAGCGTTTTATTGGCGTTTTGCACCGCAATTTCGGCTTTCTTACGTTTGCTGATATCGATTACGGTACACAGGTAGTAAGTCGTCGCATGCCAAGGAAAGGCGCTAATAGAGAATAAAACAGGGAAGTAGCTGCCATCGCTGCGTCTTGCCATGGTTTCGACGCTAGTTATCTCGGCCAGCTCTTGATGCTGCTCTAAGTTTTTGAGCAGTTGCAAGGTGGTTGAATTCGGATTACCTGCCTCAAATAACTGCCACGCCTTGATGTTATTGATCATTGAATCAGATAGTGAAAAGTAGTTCTTCGCCATCAGGTTGATATCGTGAATGCGTCCGTGTTTATCGATCAGTATTAACCCAACATGGGTTTTATTGATCATCCCAGACAGTCGTTTCTCAGACTCTTCGATAAGCTTTTGGATTCTCAGATTGCTGAGCTTTTTCTGGCGTCTTTGGTAAAGAATAACCAACAGTAACAGAATGAAAAGACAGCCAACCGCCACACTCCAGCTGATCCAGTTCGTGGTCTGGTTGAGGCTGGTTAATGGCGTTAGGTAGGTTAAACGCCAATTCAGATCGTCTAACTTGATGGACTGAATTAGGTAATCTTTATCTTGCAATCGCCACACGCGAATATGGGTTTGGTCATACAGCTCACGTTTTGTCGCTGTGGGCTGAGAATTGAAGGTGTCATTGAACCAATCGGCACTCAACCTGTTGTCACTGGAGAGAAAGAACTGATCGCGAGGGTTCTGAAACAGTATCGCCTCACCATCGGCAAACCATTGATCGGTTAACAATGACAAATCGATTTGCACCGCGACAATGCCAACCACATCAGAGGCTCGATATACGGGTGCCGCTATGAAGTAATCGGGTGTCACGCCTTTGTTTTTTGTCACCACTGAAATCGCACCACCTTGTTGGTGGATCTTCGAAACAATTGTACTGGCGTTCTTATTGCTCAGTTTGCTTCTTTCAACACTCGATACCAACAAGTCCCCTTCGCCAGAAAGCAGATACCAGCCCTTGGTGTTGGCGGCTTTATCCAATTGAATCAGCTGCTTCTTAATGCGTTTTTCTAGGCGGGCTTCACCATCAATGAAGCGCACACTGGTTTCATCATTGGTTACTAGGTAGGGCAGATAATAGAAACGCTTAAGGGTTCGCCTTGCTTCGGCAATGTAGCCAAGGAAGCGCTGTTCGGCATAGCGTTGGGCTTGTTCAAGCTTCCACTGGCTGATGCCATTCTTGGTGGTGACCTGCACCAAACCAATCAATAAACAGGTACACAGGAATAACCAATATCGATTGTTATTCATCATTTCTGATCAAATCCCTTTAAAATTAGTGGCTTGCCTCTTTGAGCTAGTGGTTTGACAAGGTTTTATGTTTGCTTTTTAAGCGAATGGAGAGTGAGACAAATCGAAGCTAACAAACATTATTAAACTGTTAAAGGAGTGTTATTCAAAGTGGGAGCTAGCTCCTTTTCGTCTGCGGATTTTTTACATACCGTGGGCGATATTATTCTGATGTAAGTGGCGGAACCAAACTATGCAGCGTATAGCTTTGATTGAAGATGATGCAATTGTGCGTCAAGCAACCAGCCAGTGGTTACAATTAGCGGGCTTCGATGTAACCGCATTTGAGGTTGGGCAAGATGCGTTAAACGCGGTAGAGCAGGGTGACTTCCAAACCATCATTAGTGATGTGCGTTTACCAGATATTGATGGTGTGGAACTGCTAGGACGCTTTAAACATCTTGTGCCAGACGTGCCTGTCATCTTGATCACGGGTCATGGTGATGTCGATATGGCGGTGAAAGCATTACAGCAAGGCGCGTATGATTTCATTGAGAAGCCATTCGACCCAGAACGTTTGTCTCAAACGGTATCGGAAGCGGTCGACAAACATCAAAGTGGCCAAGACAGAAACAGTCGTCAGAACTATCTGGATAACCTGAAAGGCATTGAGCAGGTGCTGATTGGGCGCAGTAAAGTGATGTGTGAATTGCGAGAGCAAATACAAAAAGTCGCCTCGATTGATACTAATGTGATCATTTATGGTGAAACCGGCTGCGGTAAAGAGCTAGTCGCTTCTTGTTTGCACGAGTTTAGCCTGCGTAAAACCCATCCGTTTGTACCGCTAAACTGTGGCGCGATTCCAGAAAATCTCTTTGAAAGCGAACTGTTTGGACACGAAGCAGGTGCGTTTACTGGTGCCGCCAAGCGACGTATTGGTAAGCTTGAATTTGCCGACAAAGGCACGGTGTTTCTCGATGAAATAGAGAGCATGCCACTGTCGATGCAGGTCAAAGTGCTGCGTACCTTGCAAGATAATGTCGTCGAACGCGTAGGGGGTAATCAGCAACAACATGTTGATCTACGAGTGGTCTCTGCCTCGAAAAGCGATCTACTGAATCACCCCGATTTTCGCCAAGACCTTTTCTATCGCTTGAACGTTGCCCAACTGCATTTACCTCCCCTTAATGAACGAGAAGACGATGCTTTGATCCTTTTTGAACACTTCACTCAAGAAGCGAACAATGAAACCCGAGTTGCCAGTGAGGCCGATCGTTATGCGTTGTTGTCGTATGCATGGCCGGGCAATGTGCGTGAACTGCGCAATGTCGCGATTCGTTTTGCACTGGATGAAAGCCTGACAGTTGGCGATATCTTGGCGTGTCGCCCCAATTCTGTCACAGAGTCTACAACGGCAGGCATCCCGTTGGCGGTTCAAGTGCAGAGCTTTGAACGGAAAGTGATTCATGATGCGCTAGTGCGTTATCAAGGGCGCATCAATGATGTGATGCAAGATTTGGATTTACCCCGTCGAACATTGAACCAAAAGATGGTGCGTTATGCGTTGAACCGAAGCGATTATGTCGATTCGTAATTGATGATGAGATTATAAGTGTTGTCTGAATCAATGAGCAAAAAATTGCTCATCAGATATTTATCATTTTATAAACATTGATCACGTAAATGTAACACAGTGTGACTTGGCTACCTTTATAGGGATGTTAATTGCGGCTTCGGATAAGCAAAAAATAGCTCATTCATTCGTAGGTAAATAAGCAAGAAATGGCTTGTTTTAGGTGGTGTTTCAAACGAATTTCAATAAAAACAGAAACTTAAAAGTTGGCATTGTGTTTGCTATCTAGCCATTGTTATTAACAAAAATATAACGTGAATAATCCTACATGGAGAGTAACAATGAAATATAACAAGCTAGTTAAAACTTTAGCAATCGCAATGGCCTCTATGGGCCTTATCAGCAACGCCTCAGCTCAAGAAGACCGCAGCTACATTTTAGCGACGGCCTCAACGGGTGGGACTTACTATCCGGTAGGTGTTGCTCTAGCGACATTGAGTAAAGTTAAGCTTGCGCCTAAGCAGCACTTTTCTTTGGCGGCTATTAGTTCTGCGGGCTCGGGTGAGAACGTAAAGTTGTTGAACGAGAACGAAGCACAGTTTGCCATTCTGCAAGGTTTGTATGGTGCGTGGGCGTGGCAAGGGCTTGGTCCATATGAGAAATCAGGTCAACAAACACAGCTTCGCTCTGTGTCTATGTTATGGCAAAACGTAGAACACTTCATTGTGCGCTCTGATTTAGCAAAAACAGGCACCGTGAGCGATTTGGAAAATCTAAACGGTAAGAAATTCTCTATCGGTAAGAAAAACTCAGGTACTGAAAACTCAGGACGCCAGATCATGCAAGGCCTGTCGGTAGATCCAGAACAATTTAAACTCGCCTTTATGGGTTACGGCGGCAGTGCCAGTGCACTACAGAATGGCACCATTGATGGCATGAACACACCTGCTGGCGTGCCGGTTGGCGCAGTAACTCAAGCGTTTGCTGCCTTGGGGGAAGACATTCAAATCCTGTCATTTACCGATGCGCAGATCAAACAAGCGAACGGCGATTACAATATCTGGACCAAGTATGAGATCCCAGCAAACACCTACCCAGGTGTTGATAAGCCGATCACCACTATCGCCCAACCTAACTTTCTAGCGGTTCGTGAAGACATCTCTGAAGAAGATGTGTACCAACTAACCAAAGCTATCTATGAAAACCTACCTTTCCTACAAGGTATCCATAAAGCAACCAAAGCAATGGCACTCGAGAAAGGGATCGCAGGTCTGCCTGTTCCTCTTCACCCAGGCGCTGCTCGTTATTATCGAGAGATGGGCATCGAGATCCCTTCTGAGTTGATCGTTAACTAGCTTATCTGTTGTCAGGTAACTATTGGTTTATGAGCTGTTGGCTTGTGAACTAAATACTGGCCTGTGAACTAACGGTTTGTTACGAACTACTATTTGCCATCAACTAACCCCTTCGTGACTTAATTGCTTGGTGCGCGTTCGCTCAAAAATGTGTTCGTGCACCTCCTCACTTTATGGATTTTCTCTGCGCGTTTGCTGTGGAGAGCAGGAGTTTTCTATGAGCGATTCGCTGCAGCAGGAACTGAAAAAATTTGAATTACCGACCCGGACGGATTTCCCGTGGGTGGGTAAAGCTATAACAACAATGGGCGTGATTCTCTCTTTATTACACATTTGGTTTAACACCTTATCTACCTTACCGGAACTTTGGGTTTCGGCGACCCATTTTGCTGGCTTCGCGATTATATGCGCGCTTTGGTATCCCGCCCACATTTCACTTAAAAATAGCAAAATCGCCTTAGCCGTTGATATCGGTATTGCCCTCGCTGCTCTGGCTTGTCTTATCTATATTCCGTTTGCGGAAGACGCTCTTTATGAGCGAGGCGTGAAGTTCATCGCCAGTGATTGGTTCTTCTCTATCTTGGCGATTGCCATCGTTATTGAGTTGATTCGCCGCACCATGGGTTGGTTCATTCCGGTACTTATCTTGGTGTGTTTGAGCTATGTGGTACTTTGGGGGCAATGGACCAGCGGTATCTTTCACTTTCCAGGCCTGAGCCTTGAAACATTGCTTTATCGAAGCTTTTACTCATCAGAAGGTATGTTCGGTTCGATCTCAAGAATCAGTTGGACCTTCGTGTTCATGTTCATCCTATTTGGCGCATTCTTAGTGCGTTCGGGGGTGGGTGATTTCATTATTGATGTGTCTCGCGCCGCCGCTGGCAAGGTGATTGGCGGCCCCGGTTTCATTGCCGTGATTGGCTCTGGTTTGATGGGCTCGGTCTCCGGCTCGAGTGTAGCAAATACCGTATCGACGGGCGTAATCAGTATTCCTTTGATGCAAAAGGCGGGCTTCCCTTCGCGTTTCGCAGCGGGTGTTGAAGCGGCTGCGTCTACTGGCGGGCAGCTGATGCCACCTGTGATGGGTGCGGGCGCGTTTATCATGGCGTCTTACACGCAAATTCCTTATGTCGATATTATTGCGGTTTCCTTCGTTCCTGCGCTTATCTACTTTTTGTCTGTGGCCTTTTTCGTGCGTATTGAAGCGAAGCGCAGTGGAGTACAAAAGGTGACTTCTGGCTGTGAACCTTTGTTAAAGGTATTGCTGTCGGGTTGGCACAACCTGATCCCACTGGCCGTGTTAGTGACTTTGTTGGTGAAGGGCTTTACGCCGACTTACGCTGCGGGTATCTCGATTCTTTCTGTGGTGGTGGCATCATGGTTTTCTAAAAATCACAAAATGGGTCCAAAGGCGATCATTGAAGCGCTTTCTCAAGGCGCTAAAAACATGGCGACCACGGCGGTGTTGTTGGTGGGCATTGGGTTAGTCGTCAATGTCATCAGTACCACGGGAATTGGTAACACCTTCTCTTTAATGATCAACAGCTGGGCGAATGGCGAGTTGCTAGTGATGATCGCGTTGATCGCGTTGGCGTCTTTGATTCTCGGTATGGGTTTACCGGTAACGGCGGCTTATATTGTGTTGGGCACTCTGTCAGCTCCTGCCTTGTATAAATTGATTGCTGAAAGTCAGCTGCTCGACTTGTTGGTGTCAGGTCAGCTTCCTGAGCAAGCTAAAGCCATCTTCATGTTGGCTGCACCAGATAAGCTTGATTTGTTGAATGCACCGATGACACTCGAAACAGCCAAAGAGATGATTGCGTTAGTCCCTGCTGATTTTGTGGAAACTCTGCTTGAGCAAAGCTTGGGGTTAGAAGCGATCAGTCTTGCACTGCTTTCGGCTCACTTAATTATTTTCTGGTTGTCGCAAGACAGTAACGTAACACCGCCTGTTTGTTTAACTGCGTTTGCCGCAGCGACTATCGCTAAAACACCACCAATGAGAACCGGTTTAATGGCTTGGAAGATAGCAAAAGGTTTATACCTAGTGCCGTTGTTGATTGCCTACACTAACTTGGTGAGTTGGGATATTACCTCGGTATTGGTCACTGGTGGTTTTGCTATTATTGGCACTTACGCATTTATCGCGGCGATTGAAGGCTATCTAGAGAGCGAAATTAATGTCATTACTCGAGTAGTGTTGGTAGTAATAGGTGCAGCTTTAGTATGGCCTGATGTTTCAGTCGTGATTCGCTTGGTATGTGTCGCCATTTTTGTTGGCATCTTCATCTACAGCGGTCGTAAATACGATGCAAATCAAGTTAAAAAAGAATCAGAAAGTGAGGAACAAAAGTTACCTCAAACTGGGTCTAACACTGTCGCGTCTTCCCTATAATTAAAAGGATTGAATGTAGGAATATTATGAACTCAACATACGACTATATTATCGTTGGTGGTGGCATTGTTGGTGTGTCGACGGCATGGCAATTACAGCAAGCTCACCCTGATAAAAGTATCCTTTTAGTCGAAAAGGAGCGTGGCTTCGCGCAGCACCAAACTGGCCATAACAGTGGTGTGATTCACGCTGGCGTTTACTACGCTCCGGGCAGTTTAAAGGCGGATTTTTGTAAGCGTGGCGTAGAGCGCACCATCGCCTTTTGCAGTCAACACGATATCCCTGTCGAAAACTGTGGCAAGCTGTTGGTCGCGACCAATGAGCAGGAAGTGGAGCGCATGAACGCGCTCTATCAACGTTGTCATGATAACGATATTGATGTCGACCTCTTAGATCAAGCGCAACTGAAACTTGCAGAGCCTAACATCACCGGTTTGGGCGCGATTTATGTCAAAACCACCAGTATCGTGGACTACAAAAAAGTCACCGAAGTGATGGCTCAAGAGTTTGTTGAAGCGGGTGGTAAGCTCAGTCTAGGCACGGAAGTGATTATGGCGGATGAGCAAGAAGATGAGGTGCAGTTAACGTGCAAAGTCGATGGTCAGACTCTTCAACTGAATAGTCGATTCTTGATCACTTGCTCTGGTTTGATGGCCGACAGAATGACCAGCATGCTTGGCATTGAAACCGACTTCCAAATCGTCCCTTATCGCGGTGAATATTATCAGTTGGACGCCAAACACAACCAAGTGGTGAATCACCTTATCTATCCTATCCCTGACCCAGAACTGCCTTTCTTGGGCGTGCATTTAACACGCATGATTGATGGCTCCGTAACAGTAGGGCCAAATGCAGTTCAAGGTTGGAAGCGAGAAGGCTATGGCAAGCTTAACTTTAGTTTCAAAGACACTTGGCAGATGCTGAGCTTTGCGGGCTTTTGGAAGGTGACTGCGAATAATCTGAAAACCGGTTTGGTCGAGTTTAAGAACTCGTGGTGGAAACCGGGCTATCTAAAGCTAGTGAATAAATATTGCCCGAGCATTACGGTGTCAGATTTCAAACCTTACCCAGCAGGCATTCGCGCCCAAGCGGTCCTCAAGGATGGCACCTTAGTTCATGATTTTCTGTTTGCCGAAAGCCCAAGAAGCTTGCATGTATGTAACGCGCCATCGCCGGCAGCGACTTCGGCAATGCCGATTGGTGAGTATATTTGTGGCAAGGTGATGAAAAAAACGTCTTAACTGTTAATTGAACTAATGGCTTGTTTGTTCGAACAGAGCTTTTCATAGCAAGTGAAGAACGTAGACAATAAAAAATCCGCAAGCTCCAATCTATTTATGATCGTGGGCTTGCGGATTTTTAGTTTTAGCCGTGTTTACTCGGTTAAACGTTAGTCAATTAACTAATCTTACAGCCAATCAGGCACAAAGTTAGCGATGATGGTGACATCGTTAAAGTTACGATAACCACGCACCATGATGTTGAATTCCCCCGCAGGCATGTCTAATACACACTGTTCGTTGCTGCTGTTCTGGTATGGACGGCAATCGTAGCTTGCTTTCGATACGGTACCATTATGTTTCACGTAAAGGTCGGCATCGCCACTTCGAGGGCCGGTTAATGTTACCGTTAACTGACCTGCACTTTCCGTCGTAAATGTGAAGAATTGCTCTTCACCATATCCTGCAGTAAGACCTTCAACAGGCACGTCATTTTGCAGCTCTTTAGGGCCTGCAACGGGTGAATCAAGGCTGGTTTCGACAAGGTAAGCAATGGCTAATTTGGCGAACTTGGTCGCGTGTGTTGCGGTTGGATCGGAATTCTCAAGCGTGTCGTGCTCAGTGTGAATACTTGGGTTGTAGTCGTTGAACATACTCTCGAATGGCATGGCGGCTGGGTAGCCAACATTGTGCCAAGAGGCGTGGTCAGAACAGGCATAGCCACAATCATCGAAACCGTAACTGATGTCACTGGCATAAGTGTCGATCAGCTCGCTTAAGTAGGCGGTTAAGTTGCTGTCGGTGTAGTCTGTGATGAAGGTGATATCGTGCGCTGAACCGTTGTAGTTGGTCATGTCTAATTGCAGTACCGACACGACGTTTGCTTGCTCGTCTCGTAATGCGTTAGCGACATCTTGTGAACCACGTAGGCCCACCTCTTCTGCTGCATAGCCATAGAACTTAATGGTTTTGTCTGGCTGAATGCCACTGGCGATCATCAGGCGAAGCGACTCAGTTACGGTCGCAATACCAGAGGCATCATCATCGGCTCCTGGTGAGATGGTGCCTTCGCTTGTCCAAGATCCAACGGTCGAATCAAGGTGTCCACCAACAACGACGATCTCTTCAGGGTATTTAGCGCCCAGCAGTGTCACTTCAACGGATTTTTGCGGATACTCGGCATGCGTGATCTGGCGTGCAGACGCATACGGCACATCCTTAATTTCTGTTTCCCAACGCTCTAAAAGCCAATCTGAAGCAGCGACACCAGTAGAAGTAGTATAAAAACGGTTGGTGAAGTTGGTTAGATTTTCAATGGTCGTGACCATGTTGTTCGGCTCGACCTGAGCGAGTAGCTCATTCACCGTATCTTGATGGCTGATCACCGGCTTTTCGAAGCTGCTCATTGTCAGTGGCATTGCTGCGGCTTTGAGTGCGCTTGCTTTGTCTTCGTGCACCATGTAGCCACCACAACGGTGGGTTTCTTCGTGCATGTGGCTAGAGAGTTTAGCCAGCTGTTTCTGGTTGATTTTCGCGACGATGGAATGCTTGTTTCCAGTCACGCTTGGATAAACCGTTGCGCCATGCTGAGTCATTATATGCTGTGCGTCAGCATCGGTGGTGATCCAAACTTCTTCGTTCGCTGGTGGTGTGATACCTAGGGATGCGTAAGCCGAAGTGCTGGTGGTTAAGGCTAAAGAGCCTCCGAGCACAGCCAAAGCTAGCATGCTTTTTTGAATAGCCATTTGTCGTCCTTTTTATGGTGAATATTGTTATGTTGATTGGTGTGAATTTTGTGTAGTGCGTGGATGTTTTTGTGTAGATGTTTCATTTTCTAAACAGATAACCGCGAAAAGGGCCCCTTTCGGAGCCCTGAATTTACTATCGATTATTGTGTTTTAATGAAACGGTAGTGCTTGGTTTCTGAACAGATATCGCTTGAGGTACATACTTGGTACTCAACATCTACTGTGCCGTTGTGACGGAACTTGTCGACGTATGAGTTAAAGTCTGTAGCACCAACATTCTTGCCATTACGCTTAATCACGAAGTAGTCATTGGTGTCGTAATCCCATGCCAGCTTAACGCGCGCCTTACCGCTCGGGTTTTTGTTACCAAACTTCAGTTTTAATGGGAAGCCTTCCGCTGAGTCACCTTCAATCGTAATCGACTTGCTTGTTGATGTTGCAACGCCTGCATCGTCTGTCACGGTTAGAGTCACCACGTAGTCGCCAGCTTCAGCGTAGGTATAGCGAGTCACTTCACCTGTTTGTGTGTTGCCATTGCCTAGGTTCCATTGGTAAGAGACGATCTGACCATCGCTGTCCGAACTTGTGCTGCGCAGTTCTACTTCTTTGCCGACAATGGTGTGTTCGAAAGAAGAGACTGGCGGTACGTTAGCGTTGCCTGATTCGTATGATGCTTTCAGATTTGCACCTGCGTAATCTGAGTAACCCAGAATGTTCACCGTGTAGCGACCGGCTGTTGGGTTTTCAATCACACACACTTCATCGGTTACACTTTCACTCTTACAGATATTCTCTTGAGAGCTTGGCGCATAATCTAGACCGACATACATATCCGGATCACCAGTAGAGACAGCAAGATCAATCGTTAGCTTGTCTTGGCCTTCTGGTACTTCGATATCGAAGTAAGTTTTTGAGCCGGTTTCACCAGCAACCGCAGCTTCAACACCGTTTTCAAGGCGTTGATATTCCGGTTCTGGCGGCAGTGGTGGCTCTGCGCATGGGGTAACACCCACCAGACCGAACGCAGAAACAACATCATCGGCATTGTAGCCAAGGTCGGTTGCTGAGTTTTTCACGCCACAAGCACCCTGCCAGAAGTCACTGTTTTCTGACCAGTAGATTTGGTTGGATAGCACGAAAAGCTCGAACGCTTTTTTGGTATCCCAGCCTTGTGTGGTTGCAAGGTGATAGAAGGCCTTGTTGAACACACCAGAGCTGTAATGCACGTTCAAGCCATCGTAGTATTCAGATGCGTTGTTGATTGAAGAACCATCTCGTGATGGATCGTCCATGTAACGTAGAGCGCCGTCGCCTTTAAAGATATTACGGCCGACCATCCAGTCGTTGGTGCCTTTCATGTAGTATTCTGCCGCTTCACCTGCCATATCAGAGAAAGCTTCGTTCATACCACCGGATTGGTTTGCGTAAACCAAACCTGAGTTTTGCTCAGTGAAACCGTGGCTCACTTCATGCGCTGATACGTCTAGGCTAACAAGTGGATAGAAGAAGCTTTCACCATCTCCGAATGTCATTGCCTTGCCATCCCAGAATGCGTTCTCGTAGTTGTTACCGTAGTGAACACGCATCATGAGTTTGAAAGAGAGTGGCGCAGTGTCGAACCAGTTCTTATACATGTCGAATACGATGTTACCGAAGTAGTGCGCATCGTTGAGTGGAGAGAAGGCTCCGTTCACTTCTTTATGTTCGTTACGAGGGCATTCGTAGCTATAAGTGGTGTCGCCGTCTGTCGCGCCATTAAGGTCAACGGTAACGACATTTTCAGACTCCATTACACACTCTGTGCCATTTTCTACCACATCAAGGTAGTGGTAGTCGGTGCCGTATTCGTACATGCCTGTTTTTTCGTTGCCACCGGGGCCTGTACCGATCTGTGCGTGAGCAATACCTTCCCAGCGGTCGATAACTTCGCCGGTGTGCGCGTCTAGCATGGTGAATGGTCGAGTCGGCTGTTCGCTGCCTTCAACGAGATAAGAGATAACGTAGACTAGGCGTGTTTTGTCTGCACCTTGTGAGCCAATGCCTTGTTTATCAGCTCCTTGCTTAGATGCGCCCTGATAAATAAACAGCTGATGTTGTACGTTGTCTAAAGATTTGCTGGTTAAGCCCTGAACTTTGAGATCTTTACTCGCAAGCTCAACCGCTTGAGAGCTGTTAATCGATGGCTTAACAAAAGATCGCTCTAGGGTCGTCGTTTTAAGGTAGTTGCCTTGAACAGACTTAAGTGCGCCACCTTGTACACTTTGGGTGGCATTTAGGTAATGTCCCCATACTGGCGTTCCCCAGATGTTTTGTTGGATCTTAACTTTGTAGATACCACGCTTTTTGAGGTTAACTTCCTTTACCATCTTAAAGCTAGAGGCGTTACTGACGCCTAACTGAGTGTTCAACCCAGAAAAGCTAGTAAAGTTGATCGGTTGATCGATGCTAACTGATTCACTTGCATGTACTGATAAAGACATAGCACTGGCTATAGCAACGGCAACTAAACGCTTTTTCATTTTCATTGTTATTTTCTCTTTCCATGTAAAATCCATGAAAACGTAACAAAATTATCACAACGAATTTACATCATTCGATCTGATTAATTAGTAGCATGGCAATGATCTCTTTTATTCATGAAACTTATATTTCTCGTATTTACAGATAGTTATCGTTTCTGTTTATTTTTGAACGCACTCATAGGTTTTATTTATAAAATCATGACAATTTTATTAGGTGTTGTTTTTTACTGGAAATTAAGATTTTTGGGTAAATTGATCTGTGCCTCAATTAGCGGGCTCTGGGTTGATAGAAGGATCAACGATTTGGAAGTGTCAGTTTGAGCGAAAGACGATTATGCGAATTTAAAGGCAATTTTGATAAGAAATTGACGATTTTTGGGCTTATTTTCTGAATTGTTAGTTACAAGAGAGTTAGCCAAATGGGGCTTTATTTGGCACAGAGCACAAAAACTGCTGGATGAAAAAAGCCAGCGACGGGTCACTGGCTTAGATTAACTTAGTTTGTGCAGGTTACTGATTAAAGGTACGTAACTAATACACTTAGCTATGGTTTGCGACTAAAGCGAATTACTGCTTTTTACCGCCAACTTGAACATATTCAATACCAATAATACGGTTGATAACACCCAAAACAGAGGTCGTATCAGAATTTGTTGATGTAACGGTATCGACGGTTGCGCCTTCAGGAACCAATTCCATTGCACGATCTTGAGTGTTGCCCGGAACTTGGAAGCCTACAATGTTGAAGCTCTCAGCGTGCGCTGTGTAAACTTCTTCATTGTGGTTAATACCTGAACAACCTGCTAGAGAAACAATGCCTAAAACAACTAATAACTTTTTCATAAAAATACCTTAAGAATGATTGGAATCGAGATGACAAGCCACAAAGGCAGTGTCGTGATTATCAAGATTCAATAAGTTCATGGGAGACAGCATCTCCCGACCGATGTTGAACATTATTCCAGAGGTGTTTTGTAGTTACTGTATGGGTTTGTCAGTTGAATCATTACACAGCTGAATGGTAATGGTGAATACCGCACCCTTTAAGGCTTGGCTCTGACCTACCTCCACGGTTGCGTTGTGTTGAGCACAGATCTTCTCGACGATAGACAGCCCTAAACCATGGCCGCTTTTGGCTTTGTTACGCGCTTTGTCGCCAACGTAAAACGGTTCAAACAGGCGAGCTTGATGCTCTTGTGCCACACCATCACCATCATCGTGTACCGCGATTTGTAGCTGATCTTGATGCACGGTCGCTGCAATCGACACTTGTGAGCGTGCGAATTTCATTGCGTTACGCACTAGGTTATCTAGTGCTCGGTTAAGTAGCGTTTCATCCGCCATTATTGAGCTAGGTTGCTCTGGTAGCGATAGGTCGATGTTGAGCTGAGTGTCTTTGTTCCAACGCGCCATTGCGTGGTCGAGAAAGTCTCGAATCTCTAATGGCTTTTTTAAGTTTTCTAGGTCAGTGCTATCGAGTTTGGCGTAATACAATAGTTCATCGACCATCTTTTCCATCTCTTCCGTGTCTTCGACAATACTCTCAATCGTGCTTTCTTGCTCTGCGTTTAGCTGGGTGTCTTTCAACATTTCAGCTTGCCACTGAATACGGAATATTGGCGTGCGCAGTTCATGAGCGACAGCATTAGTGAGTGAGCGATTACTTTCTACCAAGCGATGAATTCGGTCGGCCATTAGGTTGAAGGATTTGTTCAGTGAACCAATCGCAATACCACTTGAAGTCTCGGCTCGTGTCGAGAGATCGCCCTCCGCAAAACGCAGAGTGGCAGCCTCAAGCTTTTTAACTCGGCGGAAGATAATAAATAGATGACATAACCCATATAAGATAAAGCTCGCTAAAAAGAACAACCAAATGAGGTCATCCTCCAACTCTATTTTTTGCCTAACGAACGCTTCACTGTTGGGGAGGTAGTGATAGGTATTGTCACTGCTTGCTAAGCGAAACCATAGGTCCCGTTCATCATCGTGAAAAACAAAGGTATTCGGATTCGTGCTGAAGAACTCTGAAACGGGGCTGGGTATTTCATCGTCTGGGCTGAATGTAACCAATTTATTTCGTGTGGTTTCTACAAACTGGTTTATCGCTTGATGAGCCGCTTCAAGGCCTTGATTTTTAGCGATGTTCTCGATCAATTGCTGGTGGGCAGCCGCTTCGTAATCTTCCAGTACGTATTCGTAGTCGGTATTGAGCTGATAGACGCTAATCTCGTAGGCGACAAGGCCGGCCATAAAGCAAACTAACAGCCCTATTAAGGACTCCAAAAAGATACGTCGCATAATCGCTCTCTTTTATTACGCTCGTATTGAGCGAGGTTAACGCCAGGCGGTCGAAACAAATAAGTAACCCTTCCCGCGAATGGTCTGAATTTTCTCTGCTGGTGTGTGGTCGTCGCCCAAAATCTTTCTTAGACGTACAACCTTGTTGTCAATCGTCCGGTCTATTCCGTCGTACTCAATCCCGCGCAATCTTTGCGTCAAGTAGTCACGAGATAACGGCGTGTCTGGGTTGCTTGCCAATAACCAAAGTAGGTCAAACTCGCTGTCAGTGAGTGATAAAACCGCACCTGAAAGTTCACACTTCTTATAAGTGTTTTTCAGAACGAGTTGATCGAACTGAAGGGTGTCTGAGTCATCGACTGAAGCGGTATTGGTGTCTTGGCGGCGTAATAGCGAACGAACTCTGGCCAGCAGAACTCTTGGTTTGATTGGCTTGGTGACATAGTCATCAGCCCCTGTCTCTAAACCAGCGACGTGGTCAAAGTCGTCATCGCTAGCAGTGAGCATCAAGATTTTACCTTTATAGTGCGTACGCGTCTGTCGGCAGATTGTAAGTCCATCAGTTACAGGAAGCATCAAATCCAGCAGTACGATGTCAGGTTGCTCCGTGAGGATGGTGTGTGCGGCATCACTGCCATCGTCCAACACCGTGACATCAAAATCTTGCGCGACGAAGTAGTCCTGCAACATTTTCTGAAGTTTCAAATCGTCTTCCACGATGATCATTTTAGGTTTTGTCATTCCATTATCAGCCTTGTCGTGCGTTTCACTTATTGAGATTAGGTGAGCGAGTCTTCGTCGTGATGAACCATTACGATTATACGCTATTGCATATAAGTTCAGATGCTTCGCCAAATACCTAAAGCGAATGATTAAACACTTTATAAGTTAGTTCAATGATGAATTGGCATTTATAGGAAAATAAAAAACATCGTTCAAATAGGCTCGACATTCTCATACATTTCCACGACAGATAAATTCAGCGCTAAACAATAGAATTTTCTCATCAAACATTTTGGGAATAACGGTATGAACGACTATAGAAATGCATTACTGGCGTTACCTTTGATTCTGTTAGCGGGCTGTAATTCAAGCTCTAACTCGGGTAAAGCGGCAAACAAAGTGCAAATGAAACCTAAGGCCGATTATGTATTTTCATCGGCTAAATTGGGTGAGTTATATCAAGAGAGGCAAGATCTCCAAGAATCCATGAAACTCACCTACGATGGTGTGCTGTATGAAAATATTCAGTTTGCTGAAGACATCAGTGATAAGCAAAAAGTGGTAAGGCTAGCAAGTCGCCTAGGTCAGAGCGTTGATCTGTATCTTCCTGATGCAGGAGTCGATGACTGTGCGATTTACAGTGAGGGTAATTTTTATGACTCCTTTGATTGCGGTACTGCGCTGCGCTCTGTTTCTAATGAAACTACGTTAATTCAAACGAGCGCGACCAGTAAAAAAGCGGTTGAGCTTGAGTATCACAATGAACTGGTTCAATACGTGACTAGCCTTGGGTCTACCATTCTGAGTAACACTAAAAGTGGGAACAAGGTAACGATAACCACCTCGTTTGCTTTCAACGCTTTTTACCGTGATGTGCTCAACGAGACTGGCGCTGTTGATCGCATTACTTCCACTCTAGGCGCATCAACCTATTCTCAGCTTTTTGATATCGTGAAATTGTATCAAGGCAGTGAGATGACGTTGAAGTTTACCAACCATATTGGTGGAAGTGCCGACGATGATATCAATATGTACACCGGTCGCATGATCCACAGTAACAACATGACGACGATCGTAACGCCTACGGGGTCGGTGTTCTCTGGCGGCACGGATCTTTTCGCTGCGGGTAACCCACGAGTTTTGCAACGAGCAGATACCACTAAAGCCATTGAGCTTAATAAGCAGGTTGGTGTGCACAGTTGGGCTGAGGATGATAAAACAGCCAAAGACTTCCCATACACGAACGAAAGCCATCGCAAGCAAGCGACCTACTTTAAAAAGGTAATGGGAGACAAAGGAATCGACTTCTATATCTTCACGTTGGATTCTGCTCCGGCTTCTGGCGAACACTGGGTGACTAAGGCTGAGTCAGATAAATACGGTTTCATCACACGCATTGAGTAGCTTAGGCTTGCAATAACATTAGAAACGACTGAGAAGGTTGGTGATGACGCTGTTGTCGCCAACCTTTTTTGTTCATTTTTTGATTCGTTACCTGTGTTGATTGTGGATTTCCTTGTCTTAAATTTCAGTATGAAAATTCCTTGATACTTCCTTTCCACTCCCTCCCCAAAAAGTTTCTACAAGGACTCTCACTGATTGATTCTTGAACTTTCTAAGCAAAAACATTTGACCAATAACTATCACACCTCAAATCTTTAATTGTTTTCGTTAGTGCTCTAAATGATATTTAATTTATTGTTTTATAATGGTTTTTGTTGATTTGAGTGCTGTATTGTTACGAGTTTGTTTTAAATAATCATTTGAACCCTAACTAAATTTCTGTCATTTTATATTTAACTGAACGTTCAATATAAACTAAAAGGACTAAGAAATGCCGAAGGTTGGGATGCCTGATATACGTAAACCACAGCTTGTTCAAGCCACCATGACGGTGATTGATCGAGTGGGTTTGCATGCCGCGAGTATTGCGTTGATCAGCAAAGAAGCGGGAGTCTCCACTGGCATTATTAATCACTATTTTGGCGGGAAGCATGGGCTGCTCGAAGAGACCATGCGTGAAATCCTTCGCCAACTTTCTAATACCATCACCACGTCACTAAAAGCACTTCCTGTTGATGCTCACCAACAGAGAATCAACGCGATCATCGATGGTAACTTCGAAGGTTACCAAGCAGAAAATAAGGTCGCGAAGGCGTGGTTGGCATTTTGGTCATATTCAATGCATGACGAGCAGCTGAAAAGACTGCAGCGTGTGAATGAAAAACGTTTGATTTCACACTTACGTCTTGAGTTGAAAGGTATTTTGAATCATGAACAAGCGGATCTCGTTGCTCACGGGATTGCGTCTCTGATTGATGGTTTATGGCTGAGAGGCACACTAAACCCAGATGGTATCGATGCTCAAAAGGCGCGTGCCATTATCAATGATTATCTAGATAAACAACTTACGTTCTACTCGTGTCATAGCAAATAGATCGCAGTGGTAGCGTTAGACCTTGAGCTAGACCTTGAGCTAGACCTAGAGCAAGAGCTAGAACGACCAATACTTACACCCAAAATTCAAACTAGACCAGTAGAGTCTAATAACAATAATTAAGTCAGAATCTCAAATGGAAATGAACTCGTTATACATCGATGGCGCAGCGGTTAAAGCAACCTCTGGTGAAACCTTTGATAGCATTAACCCTGCCAACGGTGAACCTATCGCGACCTTAGGCCAAGCATCTTCAGCAGATGTCGACAGTGCTATTGAATCTGCGAAACGCGGGTTTGCGGTATGGTCTGCAATGACCGCTGTGGAACGCAGCCGCATTCTGTTGAAGGCAGTGGAAATACTTAGAGCTCGAAATGATGACCTTGCAAACCTTGAGGTTGTCGACACGGGCAAGCCGTTACAAGAAGCGATCGAAGTCGATGTGGCTTCTGGTGCCGACGTTATTGAGTATTTCGCAGGGCTAGCGCCTACGCTGCAAGGCGATCAACAACCTCTTAGTGACTCCCAATTTTTCTACACACGCCGCGAACCGCTAGGTATTTGTGCGGGCATTGGCGCGTGGAATTACCCTATCCAAATCGCAATGTGGAAATCGGCTCCAGCACTCGCTGCGGGTAACGCGATGATTTTCAAGCCTTCAGAAGAAACGCCGCTAACGGCACTGAAACTTGCTGAGATCTTCACAGAAGCTGGCCTTCCTGATGGAGTATTCAACGTAGTTCAAGGTGATTACCGAGTGGGCCAAATGCTAACGGCGCACCCAGACATCGCTAAAGTGTCGTTCACGGGTGAAACCGGTACCGGTAAAGCGGTAATGTCAGACAGTGCTAAGACGCTGAAATCAGTCACCATGGAACTTGGCGGCAAGTCACCGATGATCGTGTTTGATGATGCGAAATTGGACGATGCGGTGTCAGCTTCTATGGTCGCAAACTTCTACACCCAGGGCGAAGTGTGTACTAACGGTACTCGTGTCTATGTACACGAAAACATCTACGACGCATTTATCGACCAACTTAAAACACGCACTGAGAAGCTCATCATTGGTAACCCGATGGATATGGAGACTCAGATCGGCGCGTTGATTTCTAAAGAACACCTTTCAAAAGTTCTTGAAGCAATTGAGCTGGCTAAACAGTCTGGCGCTACATTGCTGACTGGCGGTTATCAAGTGACGGACAACGGCTTAGCAAACGGCAACTTTGTTATTCCTACGGTATTCACAGATTGCCATGACGACATGCCTCACGTTCAACAAGAGATCTTCGGCCCTGTCATGTCAGTGTTGAAGTTTACCGACGAAGACGATGTGATTCGTCGTGCTAACGATACTCAATACGGCCTCGCTGCTGGTGTGTTCACGCAAAACCTTTCTCGTGCTCACCGTGTTATTCATCAAATGCAGGCGGGTATTTGTTGGGTTAATACATGGGGTGACTCACCTGCAGAAATGCCTGTTGGTGGCTACAAACTGTCAGGGGTTGGCCGTGAAAACGGACCAGAGACTCTACTCCACTATACGCAGACTAAGAGCATTCTTATTGAACTTGGCGACTACGCCAGCCCTTATGCCTAACGCGTAACACTCAATTTTATGGGTTAGCTTAACAGAGCTAGCCCTACTGACTCATCTCAGGGAAATCAAAACATGGAACAACGCTACGATTATATTATCGTCGGCGCGGGTTCGGCCGGCTGTGTGTTAGCGGATAGGCTAACGGAAAGCGGTGAACATAGCGTTTTATTATTGGAAGCGGGTGGTACGGATAAGAGCATTTTTATCCAAATGCCGACTGCGCTTTCTTACCCGATGAATACTGAAAAGTACGCTTGGCAATTCGAGACTCAACAAGAACCGGGCCTTGATGGACGTGAACTGCATTGTCCACGCGGCAAGGTGTTGGGTGGCAGCTCATCGATCAACGGCATGGTTTACGTTCGTGGCCACGCTTGTGACTTTGACCAATGGGAAGAAGAGGGCGCAGCCGGTTGGAATTACCAATCTTGCTTGCCTTACTTCCGCCGTGCTGAATCATGGAACAAAGGCGGTGATGAATACCGTGGTGACAATGGCCCTGTCGGCACTTGTAATGGTAACGATATGGAGCTTAACCCGCTTTACCAAGCATTCATCGATGCAGGTAAAGACGCTGGTTACCCAGAAACCAACGATTACAACGGCTACCAGCAAGAAGGCTTCGGCACTATGCATATGACGGTAGACAAGGGTGTTAGAGCCTCAACCTCTAACGCTTATTTACGTCGAGCATTGAAGCGTTCAAACCTGACCTTGAAGAAAGGTATCGTGGCGCGTCGTTTCTTACTTGAAGCACAAGACTTAGAAGGTCAATCAGGCTTGAAAGCGGTTGGTGTCGAGTTTGAAAAGTCAGGCAATACCCAGGTGGCTGTGGCGAACAAAGAAGTGATCTCTTCTGCGGGTTCTATTGGCTCGGTTCAACTGCTGCAGCTTTCTGGTATCGGCCCGAAAGCCGTGCTTGAAAAGGCCGGCGTTGAAGTTAAACACGAACTAAGCGGTGTCGGTGAAAACCTTCAAGATCACCTAGAAGTGTACTTCCAATATCACTGCAACGAACCGATCACACTCAACAGCAAGCTTGGCTTGGTGAGCAAAGGCATGATTGGCGCGGAATGGATTCTGACTCGCAAAGGTCTGGGTGCTACTAACCACTTTGAATCGTGTGCGTTCATTCGCTCTCGTAAAGGATTGAAGTGGCCAAACATTCAATATCACTTCCTGCCAGCAGCGATGCGTTACGACGGACAAGCGGCCTTTGATGGTCACGGTTTCCAAGTACACGTTGGGCCTAATAAGCCAGAAAGTCGCGGTACGGTTGCGATCACTTCTGCTGATCCGCATGCCAAGCCAGAGATCATTTTCAACTACATCTCGACTGAGCAAGACCGCCAAGATTGGCGCGATTGTATTCGTCTAACGCGTGAGATTTTGTCTCAACCAGCAATGGATGCTTACCGAGGTGAAGAGATTCAGCCGGGTCTAAGTGTTACTTCCGATGAAGCAATCGACGAATGGGTTAAACAGAACGTGGAAAGTGCGTACCACCCTTCATGTGGCTGCAAAATGGGCGCTGATGATGATCCAATGGCAGTGCTTGATGAAGAGTGTCGCGTTCGCGGCATTGATAATTTACGCGTTGTCGATTCGTCTGTTTTCCCTGTTATTCCAAACGGCAACCTTAACGCCCCGACCATTATGGTGGCTGAGCGTGCTTCCGATTTGATTTTGGGTAAGCCAATGCTCAAAGAGCAGGACGTTCCAGTGTGGATTGCACCTGAATGGCAAGAGAAGCAAAGAATCAATAAACCAGTAAGAGAAGCGTAAGCCTCTGTTATTGAGATAAAAATAATAAAAAGTAACAACCAAAATTAGTCAAAAGTCAGCAAAACTGCCCTGATTAGTATGAGTTAGGGCAGAAAAAGGAAAGATAAAAAGGAATCATTATGACGACTCAACATAAACAAACCGCTACAAAAAAGGTATTAGCAACATTAGCCATCAGTTCATTTGCATTTGGTGCTAACGCTTCTATTGAACCACAGCAATGTGAAAACGTCCGCTTCGCTGATGTAGGCTGGACTGACATTACCGCAACAACCGCCGTTACTTCTGAACTATTAAAAGGCCTTGGTTACAAAACCAAAACCGACCTACTTTCAGTACCGGTGACATACTCTTCAATGGCGAACGGCGATATTGACGTATTCCTAGGCAACTGGATGCCAACCATGGAAGGCGATATTGCTAAGTACCGTGAAGAGGGCACGGTTGAAACCGTTCGTGCCAACCTTGAAGGCGCAAAATACACGCTAGCCGTACCAAAATACGTGTACGACTCAGGTGTAAAAAGCTTCGCCGACCTAGCAAAACATGCCGACAAATTTAAAGACCGCATCTATGGCATCGAGCCGGGTAACGACGGTAACCGCCTAATACAATCAATGATTGATTCAGACGCGTTTGGCTTGAAAGATTTCAGCCTAGTGGAATCAAGCGAAGCGGGCATGGTGTCGCAAGTATCTCGCGCTGCTCGTCGTAGCCAGTGGATCGTTTATCTAGGTTGGGCGCCGCACCCAATGAACAGCAATGTTGAGATGGAATACCTATCAGGTGGTGACGACTTCTTCGGCCCTAACTACGGCGGCGCGAATGTTTACACCAATGTTCGTTCAAACTACCTGTCTGAATGTGCAAACGTCGGTCAACTTCTGCAAAACCTAGAGTTCACACTAGAGATGGAAAACCAGTTGATGGAAGAGATTCTTAACCAAAAAGTGAAGCCAGAAAAAGCGGCTCAACAATGGTTGAACAATAACCCTCAACAAGTTGAAGCTTGGTTAGACAACGTAAAAACGCATAAAGGTGAATCAGCGACTCAAGCGGTTACTGAATACCTAAAACAAGTTAAAGCTTAGTTTTACCTACCTATCGTTCTATTTATCAAAGCTCTATAAATAAAAAAGGTGGGCTTGCCAATTGTCTATTGGTTTGAAGTAGCCCACCCATAATAAAAGGCAATATTGTGAATTTTATTACGGAAAACAAAATCCCTGTTGGTCAATGGATGGAAGCGGGTGTTGATTGGCTAACAATCAATGCAGCAGGACTCTTTGACGCTATTTCGATTTTTCTAGAAACCGTCATTATGTTTTTAGTCGATGTATTTAAGTGGATGCCACCGGCTTTACCAATCGTGATGACCGCGGCGATTGCATGGTATTTACACCGTAAACCCTCGCTTGTGATTTTCGTGGTTGCAGCTTTGCTGACTATTTTAAACCTTGGCTACTGGCAAGAAATGCTGGAAACCTTTGTCCTCGTGTTTGCAGCGACAACGATTTCCGTATTAATTGGCGTACCGGTTGGCATCATGGCTGCTCACCGTCCTTGGCTCTATACAGTTTTGCGTCCAATTCTTGATTTGATGCAGACAGTCCCAACTTTCGTTTATCTGATTCCAACTCTGGTTTTATTCGGTTTGGGCATCGTTCCTGGCTTAATCTCGACCATCATATTTGCCATTGCCGCGCCAATTCGTTTGACCTACTTAGGTGTCACCAAAGTGCCTGAAGAGTTGATTGAAGCGGGTAAAGCGTTTGGTGCAAGCCGCATGAAATTGCTGATGAAAGTGGAATTACCGGCGGCTTTACCAAGCATTATGGCGGGTGTAACTCAATGTATTATGTTGTCGCTTTCGATGGTGGTTATCGCCGCCCTTGTCGGAGCTGACGGACTTGGTAAACCTGTTGTTCGTGCATTGAACACAGTGAACATCTCACAAGGTTTTGAAGCCGGGTTGGCGATTGTATTAGTCGCTATCATTCTTGATCGCTTGTGCAAAACACCAAACCAGAAGGAAGCTTAATCATGTCTAACTCTCAGGAAAAAAAGACAATGGACGCGATTACCATTAAGAATCTCGATGTTGTGTTTGGTAATAAATCGAAACAAGCGCTTGAGCTACTCGACCAAGGTAAAACTCGCCAAGAGATCATTGATGAAACTGGTCAAGTTGTCGGCGTAGACAATGTGTCGCTGACGGTGGAAGAAGGCGAGATTTGTGTATTGATGGGTTTGTCTGGTTCTGGTAAATCATCTTTGCTGCGTGCAGTTAACGGTTTGAATGAGATCAGCCGTGGCTCATTAGCGATCAAAGATGGAGACAAGCTGGTTGATTTAGGTGAACAGTGCGACGAAGCGACCTTGCGTCATCTTCGTACTCACCGCGTTTCTATGGTGTTCCAAAAATTTGCCTTAATGCCTTGGTTAAACGTATTAGATAACGTGGCGTTTGGTCTAGAAATGCAAGGTGTCGCCAAAGATGTTCGTCGTGCAAAAGCGCGTGAACAATTAGAAATGGTCGGCCTAGCGGAATGGGAAACCAAATTTCCACATGAGCTTTCTGGCGGTATGCAGCAACGTGTTGGTCTAGCGCGTGCCTTTGCGATGGATACCGACATTCTTCTTATGGATGAACCGTTTTCAGCGCTTGATCCGCTGATTCGTGCGCAGTTGCAAGATGAGCTAATTTTATTGCAAAACAAGCTTAACAAAACGATTTTGTTCGTGAGTCATGATTTAGACGAAGCGCTGAAGATTGGTAATAACATTGCGATCATGGAGTCAGGCAAACTGATTCAACACGGTAAGCCTGAAGAGATCGTACTGACGCCAAAAACCGAATACGTAAAAGACTTCGTTGCTCACACCAATCCATTGAATGTGCTTAAAGGTCGTTCTTTAATGCAGCCTCTTGATTCACTGACGCAAGAGAATGAAAGCTGGAAGATCTGCGATTCTAAAGATCTCTGGATTGAACAGAATGAAGGTGATTTATCGGTGAAAGGTGAATCTACCTTGGCGCTTGTTGAGTGGAGCGAGTCTGACGACCTAACCGCGATTAACGCGTCTAGTGTGGTAGTGACAAGCCCAGAGATTGGTATGCGTGATGCGATTAAGCTTAAGCAGATCAGTAACCACCCAATTCTGTTGGTTGAAAATAATCAATTGGTAGGGATTTTGGATAACAGCGAGTTTTACAACGCGCTAACGGGTAACTTTCAGATGAATACAGCCGCGTAAAATTTCGTTTTCCAGCTTGGCGATTAGGGCTGGTTTTTTATTAGGTGGAGAGGGTTAAGTCTCTCTACCTCTATGATTATTAAAATATATTATTGTTTGAACTTGTATTCTCTGACCCACTATTTTTGACTTCATTGAAGCTTTCATTTCCCCTTCATTAAGTAAAAGTGCCGTACCACGCAAGTTTAGTGGTATAGAAAAGATTGAGAATAGTATGAACATCAGTACAATGCGGAAAAATCAATGAAGTAATTTATCAATTTACAGTGTAATTCGAGCTCACCTGACGTAAATAATCAGGACATATCATCGCTTCGACGCTGTAAAACCATTCACAGTATATTAGTACAAAGGTCTGCATCTTGGACAAACATGACGAAATCCTGGTCGCTATTCGCCAAATTATTCGCGCTATCGATTTACACTCGAAAAAGCTGAGTAAAGAGTATGGTTTGACTGGCCCTCAATTAATCTTAATGAGAGCAATCCAAGAAATGGGTAATGTGACGATCAAAGAATTGTCTAATCACACCAATGTAAGCCAAGCCACCACAACCACGATCATCGATCGCTTGGAACTGAACGGCTATGTACAACGTGTTCGCAGCTCGTCAGATCGCCGCAAAGTACACGCAAACCTGACTGAAAAAGGTCAAGAGTTGCTAAACAATGCGCCACCACCGCTGCAAGATAACTTCGTTAAAAAATTCCAAAACCTAGAGCCGTGGGAGCAAAGCTTACTGCTTTCTTCAATGCAGCGAGTATCATCAATGATGAACGCAGAAGACATCGACGCCGCTCCAGTACTTCAACTTGAAGGCATTGCAAACGTAGCCAAGAGCTAACCTTGTTTATAAATTGTTTATTTAGAACAACAACTTAAATAATTGTCAAATGGTCGCACTAAGCGGCCATTTTTGATCCTGCCATTTAAAATCTCTATTTACCCTGTGTGTTAGTTACGCTTTCTTATTTTAAATTCCCCTGACTTTTTGCCCCGTTTGTAGCCGCCTCATTGGATTGTAATCAAAACTCCATTGACGATTCTTTGACAATAAAACGCTAGACCGACCGGTCTGTTGTGTATTGTTGTGTGTTCATCTTAACCACGAGGTGATGTATGAAACACGAATTGACGCCAACACAAATGACCATGACGTTGAACAGCATGCAGCGAGCTTTTGCACAGAAACCGATGCCAGCGATATCGGAGAGAATTGAGCAGCTGCTCGCACTTAAATCTGCGCTAATCGATTACACAGATCGTTTGTGTGTAGCCGTGAGTGAGGACTATGGTCACCGCAGCCGACAAGACACTTTGATGGCTGACATATTGCCTTGTATCGGAAATATTGATCACAGCATTGAGTGTTTACCTCATTGGTCGACATCTTCGATTCGTCATTCCGGCCCATTGCTTTCAACCTCTCGTGTTGAAGTGGTTTATCAACCCAAAGGCGTCGTCGGGATTATTGCTCCGTGGAATTTCCCGATCATGTTATCCGTCGGCCCACTTATTTCGGCGCTGGCTGCGGGAAATCGCGCCATGATCAAGATGAGCGAATTTACCCCAGCGACGAACCAAGTATTAACAGCGCTATTGGCGGAAGTTTTCCATGCCGATGAGGTGTGCTTGGTTGAAGGTGAGGTAGAAATCGCAGCCGCATTTTCGGCGTTGCCGTTTGATCATCTTCTGTTTACAGGGTCAACCCAAGTGGGTCGCCAAGTGATGAAGTCAGCGGCTGATACGCTAACCCCAGTCACGCTAGAGCTGGGTGGAAAGTCGCCGGTTATCGTGGCAGAAGACATGCCGATCGATATTGCGGTAGAGCGAATTATTTATGGTAAAAGCTTAAACAACGGCCAAGTATGTGTCGCTCCAGATTACGTGCTACTCCCTGAAGATAAGCTCGAAGCCTTCATTCTGGAGTACAAAAAACAATACCAACAGCTGTTTGATGACGGGATCTACTCTGAGGGTTTAACCTCGCTCATTAACCCTCGCCAATGTGAGCGTATTGTTGGTCTGTTGAATGAAGAGCAGCAAGCTGGGACACGAATCGTTGCTTGCCATGACGAAGCGATGGACCTAGATACTCATCGATTGGTGACACATTTGATCGTTGAACCAAGCCTGTCATCCAAAGTGATGAACGAAGAAATTTTCGGCCCATTATTACCTTTGATTACGTATCGCAATGTCGAAGAGGCGTTCCAAGTCATCAATAGCAAACCAAGGCCGTTAGCACTCTACCTGATGAGCTTTGATTTGAGTTTACAGGCTCAGGTTAAGCACCAAGTTCACTCCGGTGGCATGTGTATTAATGACTGTGTTTTCCATTTAGCGGTTGATGACGCGCCGTTTGGTGGCATTGGCGAATCAGGCCAGGGCAATTATCACGGTAAAGAAGGGTTTATCACTTTCTCTCACGCTAAAACTGTGTTGGAAACAGGTTTAGATCACCGCGTTAAGCATCTGTTTTCAAAAGAAGACAACGAATTAAAAACCGCAGTGATGGGCATGCTTGGCCAGTAAATCACTGTTGGTATGACACTGTTTATTTTTCAAAAAGTTATTTTCACGAAATTATTTTAAGAGGTTACTTTTATGTTGGAACGTTTTTTTGAACGTACGATCAAATCGTATTTGATGATTACAGGTTTCTTAACAGCGACGGCATTTTCCACTTTCCTAGCGCCAGATTGGAGTATGCAGACGCTGTTCTCGTACAACGATACCATGATGGAAAACAAAGAGTACTTGCTCGGTACTTATCAACACTGGGGTGTGATGGTTGGCTGTATTGGTGTGTTGTTGATGTTCTCGGCGAAGTACAAATCGTTGCGAACCTCGACGATGATTTACAGCGCATTTGAGAAGTCGATGTTCGTTGGCATCTTCTTATACAACGTGTGTATCAACGATTATGAGTGGTTCTATGGCTGGAGCTCAAGAGTATGACCCTGCGCTCGACTTATTACATTGGATGTCGCAAGCCGCGCATTAATTCAAATCTTAACTCAGGTTAATCACAGAAAAAGTTATTCGCAGAAAAGTTAATTACTGAAAAAGTTAATCACAGAAATTGGAGAACGTCTTATGCAGACATTCAAGAAATCGTTAGTCTTCACTGCAATGGCCGCGGCAAGCAGTGCTGCTCTTGCGGCTGAATCAGAAAAGCCGAATATTGTTGTTATTGTTGGCGATGATGTGGGCTTTGCCGATACACAGCCTTATGGATCAGAAGCGGATACCCCAAACCTGATGGCGCTGGCTGAAGAGGGGGTTAAGTTTACTAACTTTCACGCGTCACCAACCTCATCGGTAACGCGCTCTATGATGCTAACCGGAGCAAACAGTCACGAGGTTGGGCTAGGCACCTTTGATTATGCCGTCTATCCGGGCGCTATTGGTAAGCCGGGTTATGAAGGTTACCTCACCAAGAAAGGGGTTACGGTCGCCACGTTGCTTGAAGAGAGCGGCTATAACACTTACCTCTCTGGTAAATGGCATTTGGGGCACGAGGATGGATTCTTACCGTATGATCTACGGTATTTTAGCGGGCGGTTCGAATCACTTTAACCGAGATATGATGTTCCCAGCCAAAAACGCTGCGACAGCGGATGCGCTGCAAAAAGGCGATATTCCCGGTGTTGAAGTTGAGCCAACTTACCGCAACGGTGAAGTGGTTGAGGATAAATACAAAGGCGAATACTCAGACCAAGTTTACACCAACGAGATCATCAAGATGATCGACAGCAAAAAAGACGACGGCAAGCCTTTCTTCGCTTACGTCCCATTCACCGGTATTCACCTGCCACTGCAAGCGCCTGAGTCTGCCTATCAAGATAAAGTCGATTACTACGTTGAACATGGTTGGGACTCGGTTCGAGAAGATCGTTTCCAACGCATGAAAGAGATGGGCGTGATTCCTAAAGAGGCTGATATCTCAGGACGTAATTCATTAAGCCGCCCTTGGGACTCGCTTTCTGAGAAAGAACAAAAGTGGTACGGCAAGAAAATGGCTGTCGCAATGGGCATGATGGAGATGCAGGACCAACAAGTCGGTCAGATAGTCGATTATCTGAAAGAAATCGGGGAATACGATAATACCTACATCATGTATCTAGCGGATAACGGCCCAGAAGCGGCGGATATTACCGGTGAAAACATCAGTGACCTGATCCGAACGTGGACCGCTCATCATTTCGATAATTCGACCGAAAACTTAGGTAAGGCGAACTCCAGTGTGTCACTTGGTCCTGAGTGGGCAAGCGCTTCAACCGGCGGCCTATCTTGGTACAAAGCTTACACAGCAGAGGGCGGCATCCGTGTGCCGTTTATCGTTAAGCCAGCCAAAGCGCTTTTAGAAGGTGAAGATGCGTTGCAACCGGGAACTCAAACAGACGACTTATCACAAGTGAAAGACATTGCAGCCACGATTCTTGAAATTGCAGAGGTAGAGCATCCAGGAACGGAATATCAAGGTCGAGAAGTCGCGCCGATGAGTGGTGTGAGCTTGTTGCCTTACTTCAAAGGTGAAACGGCAGAGGTGCACAGTGCCGATAATGCGATTCCATTTGAATTGTTTGGTAGCGGGATTTTGCTAAAAGGTGATTACAAGATCATTCGAATCTCTACCGGTATGGGCGGTGACAGTGAATGGCACTTATACAACACCAAGAAAGACCCTGCTGAGCAACATGACTTGAGAAATCAAATGCCAGATCTGTTCCTTGAAATGGTCGCTGAATATCAAGAGTACGAAAAAGCGCAAAACATCGTCCCGGTTGACGAAGCGTGGAATCCGTTTGAAAACGTGAAATAGAGGAAATGAACCACTCGGCCAACCTAATGCCATTAAGCTTGGTTGGTCGATGAACACCGTGTAAAGGAATTACGAATTGTTTTGGCTAATACAATAACTTTTACATCGAGGCACTCTTCATGACGACATTATCGCTATCAAACTTGAGTTCAATTCCACAGTTCAATGGCAAAGCACACAGCAAGCTTCAAGCGCTAGCAAAACCGATTGGGGCGGTGTGTAATATCAGCTTCACCTACTGCTATTACTTAGAAAAACAGCAGCTGCTTGAATACCCAAAAGGCTCTCAATATACGATGGATGAAGTCCTGTTAGAGCGTTATATCAAACAGTACATAGAGGGGCAGAACACGCCTGAAATCATCTTTTCTTGGCATGGTGGAGAGCCTACTTTGTTGGGGCTTGAGTACTTTCAAAAGGTCGTCGAGCTGCAGAAAAAATATTGTCCTAGCTACAGTAAGATCAGCAATGACCTTCAAACCAACGGCATCTTACTGAATGATGCGTGGTGTGAGTTCTTCAAGAACAATGACTTTATCATTGGCGTGAGTATTGATGGACCAGAGCACCTACATAATCACTACCGAACTAACCGTGCAGGCAAAGGCACTTTTTCTCAAACAATGCGTGGCATTCGCTACTTGAAACAACATAACGTCGAGTTCGCGACTCTAAGCTGCGTGAATGATGTGACAGGTAAGTATCCATTAGAGGTCTATCGCTTTCTACGCGATGAAGTGGGTTCGAAGCAATTGCAGTTTATTCCTGTCGTCGATAAGCGCGAAGCTCATACCAACAATAAATGGTTGAGCAACCAACAAGCGATCATTCCTGTATCAGGTGAGGTTGAACCGTGGAGTGTCGGCTCTGCGCAATGGGGAGAGTTCCTCACTACCATTTTTGACGAATGGTTCGAGCATGATTTTGGTCGGGTATTAGTGCCGTACTTTGAAAATTTTGTCGGCGTATGGATGGGCAGAGAAAGCACCATGTGTACCTTGAGTGAGATCTGCGGCAAAGGGTTAGCAGTTGAGCCCAATGGCGATGTGTACTCATGTGATCATTATGTCTTTCCTGAATTTCAGCTGGGTAATATTCAGGAACAAGCACTTTCAACTTTAGCCTTTTCGCCAAAGCAGCAGCGTTTTGGGTTCGCCAAACAAAAGTCTCTGCCGAAACAATGCCAAGCCTGTGAGTTTAAATTTGCATGTCATGGCGAATGCCCCAAAAACCGTATCATCACAAGCCGAGATGGTGAAGCGGGGTTAAATTATCTCTGTGAAGGTTGGCTGAGCTTCTTCAAGCATGTCGACCCGGTTATTAAGGGTTTACTCAAAGCCAATAATATTGCGTCTCGTCTGGGGTAATGGAGTAGGCGTGAATGGATTCAATCAAGATTTAAAGTTAGATAAAAGGCTCACTAAATTGTGCGAGCCTTTTGGTATTTGGTATTTGGTATTTGGCTTCTGGTTACGGGGGTATTTAGTCAGCCGATTCTTGTGCCGAGATCATGGCAAGAATGGTCTCATCCATGGCATTGTTTAGAATCGAACGGTTACGCTGCATGGCGGCCATGAGCGTTGAGCCAAGCCATAAACCATAAAGCGTTCGAGATAGCGATTCTGGCTCTGCGATAGTGAAATCACCGGCCTCATTGCCTTCTTCAAACAGCTTCGCCATACGCAGGATGATCTTTTCCGCGCCTTCAGCCATGGTCGATTGCAACGGGTTTTCAGATCCAGCTACTTCTCCCGCCAGTTTTACGACAAGACATTGGATATTGAAGTCTTCAGTCAGTTTCGATGCACACCAAAACTCGAAATAGGCTTTAACGCGATCACGACGAGAAAGCGATTCATCACTTAAAAAGTCATCCAGCTTAGCGAGATGCTCATCAAAGTAGTTAGTAAGAAGGATCTCACCAAAGTGCTCTTTGGATTTAAAGTAGTGGTAAAAAGAACCCTTCGTGCCTTCCGCTTGGTTGATGATCTTCATCAGGCCAACACCAGCAAACCCGTGTTCATTAATAAGGCTAAATCCTGCATCGAGCATAGCTTGTCGCATGTCTTTCATTGTTCTTACTCTTTATGCTGAGAATGAGGAATAGTGTAACGAGCAACATACCAACCGTCCAGTCTAGCGCGTTAGGACGCGGTCAATAATTGACTCGTTTCGTCAAAGTAACTTTTTCTCTTATTGGTACTTCTAAGCGACAAAACTTTTTTCAAGATAAGCACATCCTATAAATCGAAAATAACAACCTTAAAGGGCCTGTTTGGTGCCTTAAAATGGCTAAATTTGGGTGTTTTAAGTTGCTGTTTTTGTTCGTTTTTAATTTGGTGTTTTCTTAAGATCGCAATGGTAGTCTTAGCTTAATTTCTTTAGGGGGCTAAATGGACACCAATAACAGCACTTATCATCACCACAATTTTGCTCAGCAAGACTTATCAGAGCTTACATTTACAGCCTGTACGTTTATCCGTTGTGATTTCAGACGTTCGAACTTACGTGATGCAACGTTTATTAACTGTAAGTTTATCGAACAAGGCTATATTGAGGGATGCCACTTCGATGTTGCAGATTTGCGTGATGCAAGTTTTCAGAACTGTCAGTTGGCGATGGCGAATTTTAGTAATACGAATTGCTATGGTATTGAGTTACGTGATTGTGACCTGAAAGGGGCGAACTTTACTCGTGCGAATTTTGCCAATCAGGTAAGCAATAGAATGTACTTTTGCTCTGCGTATATTACGGGCTGTAATCTGTCATACGCCAATTTTGAACAAGCTTGTTTAGAGAAGTGTGAGCTGTTTGAGAACCGTTGGATAGGCACTTACCTTGGCGGTGCGTCACTGAAAGAGTCTGATCTCAGCCGAGGTGTGTTCTCGGAAGATGTATGGGGGCAATTCAGTATGCAAGGTGCTAATTTATGCCATGCTGAATTAGAAGGGTTAGATCCTCGCAAGGTAGACACATCGGGGATTAAAATCGTTGCTTGGCAGCAAGAGCAACTGCTTGAAACCATGGGTATTGTGGTGATGCCTGATTGATAGCTGTAATTTCTAACTACAGGCTATTTGGAATATGTAAGAATTCGCTATAGAAGAAAAGCCCAAAGCTAATAACTTTGGGCTTTTCCGTATTTGGTAACCAGCATTTTATAATGAATTTTTAAAAAGAGAATGCTTGGTGATAGAGAACTGATTGGTTGATTAATGCATGCCTGAGCGCATTTTGTCGGCGAGCGCAAAGAAGACAAAAACGACGAAACAGACTAGAGCAGCACACAGTGAAGTTAAGATGGTTGTGGCGTCTTTTGAAATCAATGGAATTGTGATAGAAGCTAGCGCTATCAACATAACAAGGATATGAACAATTCGACCCGGAATTGGATTTTTATGACAGAATGAAGCCCAGAGGTAACGCATTTTCAACACCAGTATAAAATTAGTGGTTTTATTCTATTTTCTTAGTGAGTATTTTGTAAATAACAATTGGTTACAATTGGTTGTAAATATGATCTAAGTCGAATTAGTATTAAACCAGTTAAATAACAGCAGTTTATTGATCTTTTATTGAATTTTAACTTTCAAAATGAACATCATAATATTCCGTATTCTTTGGAATGCTAAGTCAAATATTATTCGAATTTTTGTTTTTTGACTTAAGATCTCATTTATTGAGTGTTCTGTTAAGAGACCGTTTGCGTACAGGTATTGGTGGCGTAACTATCAAGCGAATTAGAGTCATCCTAGAGCCTGTTATTCGTTTTATGTTATTTATCAAAGTGACTCCTCAAATTGAGAGCGAAGTAATCTTGTGAATTTTTCGGTTTGATATACTCAATATTCATTCGATAAAGATGATGGAGATGATATGTCGAAAACCGCGAAGATCATTAATGAAGATAAGCTGGTAAAAAAAGCAGTTGAAGTCGGTTTTAAGATGGCTAAGCTACAAGGTTTTGATTTGCCAAATTCATCCCAACCGATAAAGGTTAAAGCGGTGTACTTGTTCCTTGTTGAAGTCAATCAGATCACACCGTTACCGGACGATAAGCTTGATGGCGCGAACATCAAGAAGCGTTTAGCACTCTGGCTTCATAAGGCACTGCCGGACAATGACCCGCTGAAGTAAACTTGTATTACCTCATTTTTTATATTTGAAACCTAGCGATTTTTCGCTGGGTTTTTTGCTTTATGGAGCAGTAAAAATAGCCTCTTGATATCTCCTAAGCCTAACTTCATTCACAGATTCGCCAACCTTACCTGCCCATCAACATTAATGCGCATCATCGGTTCATTAGTTGCCTCAACGTATTTGTGAGCATTAAGTACGAGGCTCCAAACTTGACCGCTTGGATCTTACTAACAACTATTAAGTTGATGATTTTCAATTCGTAATCCATCGATTTACCGAAGTTGAATGATTAAGAGCATCGGTGTGGATATTCATTATGACGTTTAGTCTGACTGAACAGAATAAATAGAAAGGAAATTCCTCTTATGATGTCTTTACTGTTTTTGTTGTTACTTGTGGCGATGCTATGCGCGTTTTTCGATAAGAAGACCGCTGCTTATGGCTTTTTTGCTAGCTCAGTGATCCTAGGTTTGTATTGGTTTAACCATCATGCCACCGACCCACTATCGATCTTATTGTAAGGAGTTAGCATGAATCGAAATCAGTTAACTCTCTTGAATACACTAGGCTTGCTGGGTATGACAGCCGTTTTGTTGATCGGCTTTATTCTTCAGTTTGTTCTTAATGAGTTGCCTTGTCCGTTATGCTTATTACAACGTATTGGCTTTGTGATGGTGGTGTTTGGCTTCATGTTGAATGTGGTTTATGGGCCTCAATCTCGCCACTATGGCATCGTCCTAATTGGTGCTTTATATGGTGTTGCAACCTCCCTAAGACAGGTCTCATTACATGTGATTCCCGGAACTCCGGGTTATGGTAGCCCCATCCTCGGGATGCATTACTATACGTGGGCTTTTGTTTTGTTCACGGCCACTATCTTTGCGGTTGCTGTGATCTTGATACTAACGAATAAGACAGAGACTCAAGAACCATACAAAATGAGCAATCTAGGGCGTATTGCGTGCTTACTGGCAATCGTTGTGGTTGCGCTCAATGCCATTGCTACGTTTACTGAGTGTGGGCCTTATCAATGTCCTGATAACCCAGTGAGTTATTGGTTGCTCAATTAACCGACTCATTAGAGTTAGCAGCGAAAACAAAAGCCACAGCATGTGCTGTGGCTTTGTTGCTATGGAATCAAGGGAGTTTGTCCTTTCTAGAACGTTTTCGACTAGCTTTCGACTAGCGATTCACTTGCTCAACAACCTCGCGTGTTAGGCGCGCGATCTCGTCCCACTTACCGTTTTCAACCAGCTTCTTGTCGACCATCCATGTACCACCGCAGGCTAATACTTGAGGCACTGCTAAGTAGTTATCGATGTTTGATGGCGTAATGCCGCCTGTAGGCATGAGTCGAATATCGCCGTATGGGCCAACGAGCGATTTAACCATGCTGATCCCACCAGATGCTTCTGCTGGGAAGAACTTCAAGGTTGTTAAGCCCATCTCTAATGCCGCTTCAACGGTGCTTGGATTGTTCACACCTGGAATGATATCGATGCCGATCTCTTGGCATGCTTTAACTGTGTTCGGATTAAAGCCCGGTGAAACCACAAACGTTGCGCCCGCTTCTTTTGCTGCGAGTGCTTGCTCACGGTTCAAGATGGTGCCCGCGCCGATCAGCATGTCAGGCTGAGCTTCTCGAAGCAGTCGGATAGCTTCAACAGCGGCGTCTGAACGGAACGTAATTTCAGCGGCGGGAAGCCCATTCTCAGCCAATACTTTGCCTAGAGGGATAATATCCTCTGCGTTATCAATGGCGATAACAGGGATAACTTTAAGTGCGTTTAGCTGTTCGTTAATTGTAGACATGTGTACTTCTTAATATCAGTTTGAAAGAGTGTCGGTGATGGATTTTGGGATGATTGCGCCGTGATGTTGAATCACCAATCTGGCTAATGCATTACCTTGATGGCAGGCTTCTTCAATAGAACCTCCAGCGAGATAGCAAGATAAGAAACCGCCGTTAAAAGAGTCGCCAGCAGAGGTGCTATCAACCACAGTCTCGACAGGTGTCGTTGTGATTTTTACTGGCTCATTTGCGGGGTTTTCGCTGATCAAGCAGCCTTCAGCACCAAGCTTGACAACAACGGTTTTGACACCGAGCGTATGCAGCCTTGTTATGGTGTCTTGTGGCGTCCACAACAGTTGTTCATCATCGAATGTGACTAGGGCTATATCGGTCGTTTTATAGCCTAATAGATAGCATTCTTTAGTTGCGGCCTCTGAGCTCCACAACTTTGGTCGATAGTTACTATCAAAGGCGATGGTAACGCCATGTTCACGTAGGCCTTCGATGATAGTGAGTAACTTTAACTGATCGCTGTGTGGCAATATCGCGAGGGAAATACCACTCAGAAACACCATATCAACATCGTGAAGTTGGTTGGCTATCTTATCGAAATCGGGGTGCTGTACCATGTAGCGAGCCGCCGAATCGTTGCGCCAGTATAGGAAGGTGCGCTCACCAACATCGTCGAGTTGAATGAGATAGAGCCCGGGTGAACGCTGCTCGTCAATAAGCACGAATTCGGTTGATAGTCCTTCATCTTGCCATCGGTTAAGCATCTCTTGGCTGATAGCGTCAGAGCCAAGCGCCGAGACATAGCTAGTTCGCATCGCTGGATTCGCAGTGTTATTGCAGTTCATGGGGTTGCTAACCGCAGCGCTGCGGTTCAAGTAGATTGCCGCGTTTAATGTGTCTCCACCATAGCTTTGATGCATGTCGCCAAATGGAGCCCCATTCAGTTCAATCATGCACTCACCGATGATTGCGATGTGGGTCATAATATAGCCTTAGAAAGGAAAGGTTGGGTTTGTTCGTATTGAGGAAAGCATGACCATAATGAGATATGGTCATGCTTTTTCGATTCTAATCTTACGGGAGTGAGACTAGCCGATTACTTGTTGTCTAGTTTTACGAACAACATCGTTAGGACGAAAGACAGTGCAAATACACCCACCACGCCCATCAGTGCTTGAATGAAGTTTTGCGTACCGCCTGCAAGGTAAGCTGGCAAGCTGAATACAGAAGAAAGAATGTAGCTTGTTAAGTGCGTATCGATTGTTACCGAGATAGCACCGAACACGCCTGCAGCCAAGCTCGCGGTCATCATCGCTTTGGTGTATTTCGTGAGTACACCAAATAGAGCCGGTTCCGTGATGCCTAAGATAGCGGTAACACTTGAGCCCATTGTGATTGAAGATTGCTCTTTAGAAACCGTTTTACGTTGCTTGTGCCAGATAGCCATTGTCGCGCCAGCAATTGCCATGTTACCCAAACACATGATTGGCATAAGTAGATCCTTACCATACAGTGCAAAGTTGTTCAGGCTGATTGGCGTCATGCTGTGGTGGATACCAAATACGATGGTGATCGGGCGAGTTAGACCAAACACAAAGCCTGTTAACGTCGGAGAGATTTCCAGTAGTGAGCTCATCACCCAACCTGCGCCATTACTTAGCCAGATACCAGCAGGGCCAACAAATGATAGCGTGATGGTCGAAGTTACCGTAAAGGCAAGCAGTGGTGTAAATACAGGCTTCGCAGAAGAAGGAACTAGGCGGTCAACTAACGGAGTCACTTTAGACAATAACCAGATTGCTAGAATCGCAGGAACAATCGCGCCGCCGTAGTTGAGCAGCTCAATAGGAACCACGCCAAGAACCGTCAGCTCAGGTGCAGCGCCTGCGTCTTTTAGCATTGTTGCTTTATCAACAAGCAGAGGCGCTAGCATTGCTGAAGAGACAGCAAGCGCAATGTATTCGTTTACTTTGAATACCTTAGCAGCAGAGAAAGAAACCAGCATAGGTAAGAAGAAGAACACAGCAACAGAGATCGAGCGGAAGAAATAAACTGTGTCTGAGGTTTCAGAGATAACATTGGTTGCAATAAGACCAGACAACAGGCCCATCAACATACCCGCGCCAGCGATTGCGGGTACAACCGGACCAAAGATGCCTGCGACAATACGCATCACGCCTTGGAACAGCTTGCCTTTCTCTAGCTCATCAGCAGGAGCTGCGTCAGCTTGTTGAGTGTTTGATAGCGCGTTGAACCACTTCTCGACCTCAACACCGATGATGACTTGAGTTTGGCCTTGTTGAAGTACCACACCTTTCACATCTGCGATCTGCTTGATTGCTTCTTCGTCTACCAGCGACTCGTCTGCTAATTTGAATCTCAGCCTTGTCATACAGTGCGTGATACTCACGATATTGTCTTCACCACCAAGTGCAGTGATTAATAACTGTATATTTTCTTTGAAATTTTTCTTCTTCGATGATGACTTCGAGTTATTAATAACGGCATCACTTTTTTCTACCATTTGCATACTACACCTGTTATTGGAATATATTTAACTCGAGCAATCATAACGACAACCAATTTAAATCCAACGGAGTAAAAAGAGATCTCAATCACACTTAAAATCCGAACAATTATTTTTTCACCGTTTTTGGCCAATTGGTATGTTTTGGTTATCAAAAAAAATCACTTAACGTACCAATTATTTTTACGCAAAATTAGCGCTTGAAATGTGGTTTTTAAAGCGGTTAGATAATAGGAGTTGACTTAAGTTTAGGTTATTTAATTGTGAAAGAAACTATTATATCTGATATCCATTGTATTATTACTAAACCAGACAGACACAACCTCATTACCGTGGTAGTTGAAACGAATGAAGGCGTGACAGGGTTTGGTTGTGCGACATTCCAACAAAGACCGCTTGCTGTAAAAACAATGGTCGATGAATATTTAAAACCTATTCTTATTGGTAAAAACGCCAATAATATTGAAGACTTATGGCAAATGATGATGGTCAACGCTTATTGGCGAAATGGCCCTGTTATCAATAATGCAATTTCCGGTGTTGATATGGCACTGTGGGATATTAAAGCCAAATTGGCGGGTATGCCGTTACACCAGTTATTTGGTGGTAAGTCTCGTGATGCTATTCCTGTATACACACACGCGACGAGCGACACGATGGAAGGGATTTATGAGCTGGTGGAATCTTTCCTAGACAAAGGCTACAAGCACATTCGTTGTCAGCTTGGTTTCTATGGCGGCGTTCCAACGGATTTGCATACCACTCAAAACCCGACTGAAGGTTCGTACTACGACCAAGATCAGTACATGGACAATACTCTAACGATGTTTAAGTCGCTGAGAGAGAAATATGGTAACCAATTCCATATTCTTCATGATGTTCATGAGCGCCTATTCCCGAACCAAGCGATACAATTTGCGAAGGAAGTCGAGCAATATAAGCCGTATTTCATTGAAGATATTCTGCCGCCAAATCAAACGGAATGGTTGGATAATATTCGCAGCCAGAGCTCAGTTTCATTAGGTTTAGGGGAGTTATTTAATAACCCTGAAGAGTGGAAATCATTGATTGCTAACCGCCGCATTGATTTCATTCGTTGCCATGTTTCACAGATTGGTGGTATTACCCCAGCTCTGAAACTCGGCCATCTATGTCAGAACTTCGGTGTTCGTATTGCATGGCATTGCCCGCCAGATATGACGCCAATTGGCGCAGCGGTAAACACGCATTTGAATGTGCATTTACACAATGCTGCCATTCAAGAACATGTCGAGTACAACGAGAATACACACAAGGTATTCCCGAACGCTGCAGAGCCAATTAATGGCTACTTATACGCTTCTGAAATCGCAGGTATTGGTGTTGAAATCGACCGAGAGGTTGCAGCCGAGTTCCCTGTTATGTATCGCCCCCACGAGTGGACTCAAAGTCGCCTTCCTGATGGCGCGATTCATACCCCTTAACTCGTATTTTTAATATCAAATGGTCGCTATAAGCGGCCATTTTCTTATTTAATATACTTACCAGATATTACGTATTATCTGGTAAGTATATTTCTAGTATCATTAAATTAATAATATTAGATGTGAAATAATAT
>NZ_JBFRJF010000039.1:0-26585 GCF_041468745.1 Vibrio sp. 10N.286.52.F8 | reverse complement strand
GATGAACCTTTTTTATTGGTTAGATAAAAGAACGACTTACGCGTTACCTTTTACCTGCACATTTAACTGCTCTGCAAAATCTAGCATGCGGTTCAATGGAATAAGAGACTTCACGCGTAATTCGTCAGAAACGAAGATTTCGTGTTGCTCACCACCATTCTCAAGCGCGTTTTCAATCGCTTCAAGGCCGTTCATTGCCATCCAAGGACAGTGTGCGCAGCTACGACACGTTGCACCAGCACCCGCTGTCGGCGCTTCAATCAGCTCTTTTTCAGGAACCAATTGCTGCATCTTGAAGAAGATGCCTTTGTCTGTCGCAACAATCATCTGTGGATGAGGCAGCTCTTTTGCTTTCTTGATCAGTTGGCTTGTTGAGCCTACAGCATCAGCCAGTTCAACCACGCTTGCTGGTGATTCTGGGTGAACCAAGATAGCCGCTTCTGGGTATACCGATTTCATTTTCTTCAAAGCATCAGCTGAGAACTCATCATGAACGATACACTCACCTTGCCAAAGCAACATGTCAGCGCCAGTTTGATTTGCGATGTAAGAACCTAGGTGACGGTCTGGCCCCCAAATAATGGGTTTGCCTTCAGCGTCTAGGCTTTCAACGATTTCTAAAGCGATGCTCGACGTAACTACCCAGTCTGCACGAGCTTTAACAGCTGCAGAGGTGTTCGCGTATACAACCACAGTGTGGTCAGGGTGAGCATCACAAAATTCTGTAAATTTGTCAGCTGGGCAGCCAAGATCAAGCGAACATTCAGCTTCAAGTGTTGGCATTAAAATGCGTTTTTCAGGAGTAAGAATCTTTGCAGACTCACCCATGAAACGAACACCAGCGATGATCAAAGTGCTTGCTGAGTGACGGTTACCGAACTTAGCCATCTCTAATGAATCGCCAACGAAACCACCAGTTTCTTCTGCCAGAGCCTGAATTTCAGGATCGGTGTAGTAGTGTGCAATTAGAACTGCATCTTTTTCTTGAAGTAGTTTTTTGATGTTTGCGATGTGGGCCTGTTTCTGAGCGTCGCTCAATGGAACTGGCTTAGGCGGAAACGGGTAAACTGTATCGATTTTATCTAGTATATGACTCATTGCTCTTGCTCTACGCAACTTCTTCCGAGAATCCGAGTATTCTACACAGGACAGCGATTGGGATCAAAAAGGATTGGTTGCAAGCGGTGACTAGCTAATGCTTAAAACGCATAAACAAGGCGATGTGTTGTCATCACTAGCAAGAGAAGTAAACACTAAACGGAAGTGAACAGGTATAAAAAAGAGGCGCCTAAGCACCCCTATTTTGGTTATAAGTGGGTTTTGGCCACTTTAGCCGAAGCACTGTTTGGGTGCTCGGTTACGACTTGTTGGTAATATTTCTTAGCTTGCGTCGCGTTGTTGTTGCGCGCTGCTATGTCACCAAGCTTAACCAGTGCATCTGCTCGCTTGTTTGAGTCTTTGTACGACACAACAGCAGCGAAGCTCTTCACGGCTTCTTTATCTTGCTTCTTAGCGAAATAAAGCTGACCTAACCAGTAATGTGAGTTAGGTGTGAAGGTAGAATCTGGGAAGTCTTTTTGAAACTTTTGGAATGCAGCGATAGCACCCGTGTAGTCTCGTTGCTTTAGAATCATATCTACAGCATTTTGATAAGCAGTTTGCTCATCCACATCAGTACTGAACGTACCAGAAGCGTCTTTAGAGCCTTCGCTCGCCGCCACTGCTACCGTTGCTGTTCCTGCTGCTTTCACCTCGCCTCTTACGCGATCCAGTTCAATGAACAGTTCACGCTGACGCTCTAGCATTTGCTTCATATCGTAGCTGTTTCGTTCCAGATCACCACGAAGTTCACTGATCTCCAGTGCCATGTCGTCGATTTGCTGTTGCATTTGAAGCTGAACGAGATTGCGATTTTGAAGCAGGCGCTCTAAACGCTCAATATCTGATTCGTTAGATGCTGATCGAGAGGAAGATGATGAATTGGTTGCGGTACTATTGAGATCGGATACTGGAGCTGGTGCAGCGAACGCGGTGTTCGCTGCACTTGCCAGTAACGAAAGCAAAATGACTCGCTTTGTGTTACTGAACATGAGGCAATTCCTCAATTATATAGTCTACTAAAATTAGTAAACTAGTACTGCGCGACGGTTTTTAGCGTACACATCTTCAGATTGACCTAGAAGAAGTGGCTTCTCTTCACCGTAGCTTACGATAGAGATTTGGTCAGCTTGAACACCTAGAGCTTGTAGGTATTTCGCTACAGCTTGTGCACGACGCTCGCCAAGTGCGATGTTGTACTCAGGAGTACCGCGCTCATCAGCGTGACCTTCGATAGTAACGTTCATGTCAACGTTCTTAACTAGGTATGCTGCGTGAGCTGCTAGCATTTCTTCGTAATCGCCAGCGATAGTAGAGTTATCGAATGCGAAGTAGATTGTTTGAGTTTCACGTAGCGCTTGCTCTTTAAGCTCTTGCTCAGACAGTTGACCGTTAGCGTCAATTGGCGTTACAACAGTTGTGTCTACATTGCCTTCTGAACCTGAAGTTGTCTGGTTGCTTTCAGTACCAGATGTTGCAGATGTTGCTTCATCAGTTGAGCTACATGCCGTTACTGCCATCACTGGTAGTGCAATCATCAAGCCTTTAAGAACTTTGTTAAGTTGCATCTTTTTTTCCTTACGTTATCAAACTTAGTTTCTACAGCGACTAAGAGTGCTATAGATAGTTAAATGCCACAATAGTTAACACTATCAATAGCTAAAAGAATATGTAATTTTCCCTAGAGGAACGGTGACCATGCAGGCGCTCTTACGCGTCCGTTAGTTGCCGGTAATCTAGCTTTAAAACGTCCATCGATAGAAACCATCGATAGTACATTTGTTTTGTTGTAAATAGAGCTATAGATAACCATACCTCCATTCGGTGCAATACTTGGAGACTCATCTAACAATGTTTTTGTTAGTACCTGAACCGCACCGGTTTCCAAATCTTGCTTAGCCAAGTTAAAACCTGAGTTGCTGCGATTCACCATGATCATGAATCGACCATCAGGAGTGATCTGGCCACCTAAGTTTTGGCTACCTTGCCAAGTAATACGAGAAGTCGAATTATTGGACAAATTTACATTATAAATCTGTGGTTTACCACCACGATCCGATGTGAAAATAAGAGACTTGCCATCTGGGTGCCAGAATGGTTCAGTATTATTCGAACGGCCGCGGGTAATTTGAGTCAGCTTACGGCTAGCAAGGTCAAGTGTGTACACCTGAAGGCTGCCCGTTTTCGACAATACCAATGCCAATGTTTTACCATCTGGCGAGAATCTTGGCGCACCATTGTGACGAGGGTATGACGTCACTTTCTCACGTTCACCCGTGTAAATATTCATGATGAATATTTCAGCTTGGCCATTCTGGAAGCTCACATAAGCTAGCTTTTTGCCGTCTGGTGACCATGCTGGAGACATGAGAGGCTGCTTAGAACGAAGTACTAAACGCTCGTTAAAGCCATCGTAGTCAGCAACACGAAGTTGATACGGGTACTTGTCTTTATCGTTCACTACCACGTAAGAGATACGAGTTAAGAACGCGCCTTTCTCACCAGTTAGCTCTTCATACACTAGGTCTGAGATACGGTGTGCGTACTCTCTCAAGCGATTACCAGGAACCGTAGCCTTCTTATTGAATAGAACGTGATCTTTAGAAAGCACTAATTGGCCTTCATCACTCAGCGCACGACTTTGTCCTTTGGTCAGTTGACCACGAACAATGTCGATCAATTGGTAATTCACCACATACTGCCCTTCGGCATTTTTAGTGATACTACCGGTAAGCAATGAGTCAACACCTAGGTTAGTCCAAGCATCAAAGTTAACCTCAGTTTCGCTGTAAGGCGTTTGAGGCATTTTGCTTGTCGCAACTGGGCTGAATTTACCACTGCGCTGTAAGTCAGAAGCGATAACCGCTGATACATCGTGTGGCAATGGCTCTGAGCCTTCCCAACGGAAAGGTACAATAGCGATAGGTCTTGCAGAGTTAATACCGTCTGTAATAACCAGCTCCAGCGCTGCATGTGCAAACTGGCTGCTTGTAGCTATTAAGAAAACAAAACTCAGTAATAGTTTCTTTAACACAAGTTCGTCCTTTTACTCTGGTGATACAGTTAAGTTAATGTCTTTCAGTGAGTTCACAATGTCTGGGTCTTTAGGCAACGGGTAAGATTGTACTTGTGCCACCGCACGCTTGGTTGCTGCACATAAACGGCTATCGCCATCTAAGATACTCAAACTACCCAATATCGCGTTAGAGCCCGTTGGAATCAGCTTAAGGTTCACTCGACATGAGCGTCCTCGATAGCTGTCTTCTAACAACAGGTTCTGTTGAATCAGTTGGGTATAGATAGCCCCGTAACGTTGCGCTTCATCAGTGATAAATTGTTGTCTTGCTGAAGAGTTTTGAGTCGCTTCCGTTTCAAGCCCAGCAAAGATATCGTTCAATGCGGCTTCTTGTTGTTTACGCTCTTTTTCTGCTTTTGCTGCAGCTTCTTTTGCCTTACGGGCTTTCTCTGCTGCGGCTGCCGCTTCTTTCTCTTTCGCTATGCGTTGCTTTTCCGCGAGTTCAGCGGCTTCTTTCTCTTTACGAGCTTTGTCTGCTGCCTCTTTCGCTGCTTTTTCTTTTGCCACGCGTTCTTGTTCAGCTTTTGCGATTGCCGCTTCTTTGGCTTTACGCTCGTTCTCGGCTTTCACTAACGCAGCTTCTTTTAGCTTACGGTCAGCTTCGGCTTTAGCGGCTTTCTTTTGCTCTTGCTGTAAACGCGCTTCTTCAGCTTTGCGTTGTTTCTCTTTCTCAACTCGACGCTTTTCAGCTTCACGAGTTGCTTTAGCTTCTTTCGCTTGCTGTTCTTTTAGCTTGCGAATATTTTCTTCTTCAGCTTTACGATTCTTTTCAAGTCGTTCGCTTTCACGTCTTAGTTTGTCAAGACGCTCTTGCTCTTTCTTGCTTGCCGCTTCTCTTTGTTGACGAATCTGTTGAGCTTGCTGGCGAACCAACTGAGGATCAATCACCACTGCTTGAACCATCTGCCCTGTAGGCTTTGGCTCTGACATCGTGAAATCCGCCCCCCAAATGAGCGCAACGAATAAAATGACGTGCAGCCCAAGAGAAATAAGAAGCGGTGATCTGAAATTATTGGATTTTTTATTATTCGCTTTCATGAATGCTACGGAGCTATTCCCTTATATCCGTTAAAAGGCCAACCTTTGGCACACCTGCACGGCTTAATTCATCAAGTAATAAAACCACTTCAGCGTATGGCGTTGCGGCATCACCACCAACCGCCACTGGAGAGTTTGGCTTCAGAGACAACTCGGCTTTCACACGGACGATAATATCTTCCATTGATAAGCCACGCTGTACTTCTTCGTCATTAACGCTCAAACCAAGCTCACCGTCTTTGTTCACTTCAACGATGATGAAACTTGCGTTGTCGTCACCCAGTAGGTCTTGTGCCGATTTAGCCGTTGAAGCCTGAGGCAATTCAACGTCAACGCCTTGAGTAACAAACGGCGAAGTCACCATAAAAATGATCAGCAAAACAAGCATAACGTCGATGTAAGGTACAACGTTAATCTCTGCTGTCATTTTGCGTTTTTTAGGTTGGTATCCAGCCATCTATTATTCCCTGCCAGCCATCGCTTGACGGTGAAGAATACTGTGAAACTCTTCAGAGAAAGTCGCGTAGTTGTGCTCTAGCTTGCCTACTCGGCTGCTGAAGCGGTTGTACGCCATTACTGCTGGAATCGCAGCGAATAGGCCCATTGCTGTTGCGATCAGTGCTTCTGCAATACCAGGGGCAACCATTGCGAGCGTCGCTTGCTTCACTTCACCTAGTGCGATGAATGAGTGCATGATGCCCCAAACCGTACCAAATAGGCCGATGTATGGGCTGATAGAGCCAACAGTCGCCAAGAAAGGTAAGTTAGTTTCTAGTTCATCGACTTCACGAGCAACGGCAACGCGCATCGCACGGCCAGTGCCTTCCATGATGAAGTCAGGTGATGTTGCATTCGATTTACGAAGGCGAGCGAACTCAGTAAAGCCTGCGTAGAAAATTTCTTCAGTACCAGAAAGCTCGTCTTTGCGTTTGTTGCTCTCTTGGTACAGTTTTGCAAGATCAACGCCTGACCAAAATTTGTCTTCAAACACTTCTGTTTGTTTAGAAGCTTGAGATAACACTTTACTTCTTTTTATGATCATCGCCCAAGAAACAACAGACATGCCCATAAGAGTCAGCATGACCATCTTAACTAGTAAACTAGCTTCTAAAATTAGGCCTAAGATTGAGATTTCAGCAGTCACTATTCGTTAGCTCCGTGAGAATAAATGTTGGCATTGCTTTGGGTTTCATTTTTTGATTATCGATACATGCTACCTTAACCATTGCTTTACACAATGCCTTGCCATCAGGATTTACGATCTCTTGACAGAAGACCAAGGTAGCTCGCTTCAACTCGTAAATATTTGTAATGACTTGTAAAGAATCATCAAGACGCGCGCCTTGAATAAAATCAATGTCCATATGTCGGACTACAAAACCGATGTTTTGTTCTAACAATACTTGCTGAGAAACGCCAATTGAGCGCAACATCTCAGTTCGAGCGCGTTCGAAAAACTTAAGATAGTTTGAATGGTATACAACGCCACCCGCATCGGTGTCTTCGTAATACACTGTCACTGGCCACGTAAATGGCTTAGATAATCCCTGCAATTTGATACCACAATCCAAAACGATAAAGATTTCACTATAACCTAACTCCTTATCATTAATAGTATATCGCTGTGAATTTTTTGATTTGAGAGACGAAAAAAAAGGCCATCTGTATAAGATGACCTCTTTTTGGCTAAAAACCCAACAAGTATAAAGGCTCACGTTGTTATGAACCTAAATCCTTTGCCTTTTATAGAAGGCGCAGCGTCGTTAGGTAGAGCAAAATTGTGAGTGAAACATATGGGCTAAACAGTAGCTGCCACATCCAAGCTCTTGGCTTAAATCCGATACCGTAAACCATGCTTGAGCATACTGCCCAAATGAACATTGGCCCGATGATCGCGTTAAAGCCACCGATGCTTGTCGCATACGCTTCAGGATCCCACATCACTAAACCCACATGCATGAAACCCAATACTAGGGATAAGGCTCTAAGCAGAGTCTTATCCATTGGTTGATGCAGCTTAGCGATTTGCTCTGCGAGATTACTCACTGTCTTTGTCCATCATTTCTGAATGCTCTAGCCATAGAGCATTGATGATGCCGAATGCACATGCTAGAAGTACACCCAAAATCCATGCGAAATACCACATAAAATTTCTCCTAAGTTATTTAACTTCTAGCTTAGTAAGCTGAAACGTCGTTATCTTCGATGTGTTTCTTATCTAGACGACCGAACATTTTGTAGTATGTCCAAGTTGTGTAGCCAAGAATCACAGGAACCATTACCGCCGCAACGACAGTCATAAGACCAAGCGTTAGCTCACTCGCTGTTGAATCCCACATAGTCAAGCTTTGGTTAGGGTTCAGGCTTGATGGCATTACGAATGGGAACATTGCAAAACCAGCCGTTAGAATAACACCAGCGTTCGATAGGCTTGAGAACAAGAATGCGAAACCACCACGCTCAAAGCGAGATGCAATCACAGCAAGCAGTGGCATTGCTACACCAAGGATCGGCGCAGCCCACATTGCTGGATAAGTTTCGAAGTTTGTCATCCAAGCACCCACTTGAAGTGATACTTCTTTGTTTAGTGGGTTTGAGTCAGCAAACGTATCGATAGTGCTCGTAATTACATAGCCTTCGATAGATTGAACCCAGAAACCACCAATAACGAATAGAGCAATAGCAATTAGGCCAGTGATCTGAGCAACGTTACGAGCACGAGCGTGCAGCGCTTCTGTTGTCTTCATTTGAAGCCATGTTGCACCTTGCATCACGAACAACATCAGAGCCAACACACCACAAAGCAATGCAAATGGGTTAAGCAGAGCGAAGAACGTACCATGGTACTTAGACATCATAAATTCGTTCAGTTCAAATGGAACACCTTGTAGTAGGTTACCAAATGCCACACCGAAAATGATTGGTGGTACTGCGCCACTAAAGCAAAGTGCGTAGTCCCAAGTTTTGCGCCATTTTGGATCTTCGATCTTTGAACGGTAGTCAAGAGCAAGTGGACGTAACCAAAGTGCAGCTAGCGTTACGTACATTGCGAAGTAAAAACCAGAGAAAGACGTCGCGTAAACCAGTGGCCATGCAGCAAACAATGCACCACCCGCAGTGATAAGCCAAACTTGGTTACCATCCCAGTGAGGGGCAATCGTGTTTAGCATAATACGACGTTCAGTGTCGCTCTTACCGATAACAGGTGACAGAGCGGCAACACCCATATCAAAGCCATCAGTTACGGCGAAACCAACCAGTAGAACACCGATCAATACCCACCAAATAAGTCGTAAGCTTTCGTAATCAAACATAATATTCCCTCACTTATACTTCAACTGAACGGCTAACTTTGTCTTCAACAGAGTTATCGTTTTGTTCGAAGTGGTAACGGCCTGTCTTCAAGCTACTTGGACCTTTACGTGCGAATTTCAGCATTAGGTAAACTTCAGCAATCAAGAACACTGTGTAAAGTGCCAGGATAGCGAATAGAGAAGTCCAAAGCTGTTCAATAGTCAGTGCTGATGCAGCAACGTTAACCGGTAGGATTTCACCAACCGCCCATGGTTGACGACCAAACTCAGCAACGAACCAACCTGCTTCAATCGCAATCCAAGGAAGTGGGATTGAGAATAGCGCAGCTTTAAGTACCCATGGTTTCTGTTCGATTTTCTGACGACACGTTTGAACAAACGCAGCACCGAATACAAACAGCATGATGAAGCCACAAGCAACCATCAGACGGAATGACCAGAATAGAGGCCAAACTGTTGGGATAGAATCATCCGCAGCCATTTGGATTTGGTCTTCAGTTGCATCAACAACGTCGTCTGTGTAGCGCTTAAGAAGCAAGCCGTAACCTAGGTCACCTTTCACTTCGTCGAACGCAGCCATGTTTTCTTCAGACTTATCGCCTGCACGTAGCTTTTCAAGCAGCTCGTACGCGTACATACCAGTACGGATACGATCAACGTGGTCATCACGTAGGTCACGTAGGCCCGTTACTTCAGTATCAAGCGAACGCGTTGCGATGATACCCATTACGTAAGGAATTTTAATTGCGTAGTCAGTATTCATTGTCTCTTGGTTCGGAATACCAAAAACAGTAAATGCTGCTGGTGCTTCTTCAGTGTGCCATTCCGCTTCTACAGCAGCGAGCTTCACTTTTTGAACTTCACCAAGCTCGTAACCAGATTCATCACCTAGTACGATTACTGACAAGATCGCCGCCATACCGAAAGACGCTGCAATCGCGAAAGAACGACGAGCAAAGGCAAGGTCACGACCTTTAAGAATGTAGTATGAGCTGATACCAAGGATGAACATTGCACCCGTTGTGTAACCAGACGCTACTGTGTGTACGAATTTAACTTGTGCTACTGGGTTTAGTACAACTTCAGCGAAGCTCACCATTTCCATACGCATAGTTTCAAAGTTAAATTCCGCACCCACTGGGTTTTGCATCCAGCCGTTTGCTACCAAGATCCAAAGCGCAGAGAAGTTAGAGCCAAGTGCTACTAACCAAGTTACCGCTAAGTGCTGACGCTTTGACAGTCTGTCCCAACCGAAGAAGAATAGGCCAACAAAAGTAGACTCTAGGAAGAATGCAACAAGCGCTTCGATAGCTAGCGGAGCACCAAAAATGTCGCCAACATAGTGAGAATAGTAAGACCAGTTAGTACCAAACTGGAACTCCATGGTTAAGCCTGTCGCTACACCAAGAGCAAAGTTAATACCAAACAATTTACCCCAGAACTTGGTCATGTCCTTGTAAATTTGCTTGCCAGTCATTACATAAACTGACTCCATAATGGCAAGTAGAAATGCCATACCTAAAGTCAGTGGAACAAATAGGAAGTGATACATCGCTGTAAATGCAAACTGCAATCGCGACAGATCAACAACATCAATCATGGTAACTCCTTTGTGTCGGCTGAATGACACTTGTGTGATTATTCACCGCAAAAATCCATGTTAAAACAATTTATGTAATTGTTATTACAAGTTGAAATTTGTAGCAAAAACGTACCGTTATAGTTAGATTATTGTTAAGCATGAGCTAATATAGCTGGCGCTAATATTACTGGTAAAATCAGTATGTTTCAAAAGGTTTATGGGAGAACCCTGCGTTGATTTGTATCAAATTTACTCGAGCAAATTAGAGTTATTTTTGTACAATTATGATTAAAATCACACCAATTATGCTTGTCTTAATAACAGCGCATGATATCTGTGACAAATGCTCAGCACCGCCTCAACATCCGAATTACAACTACCTATAAAGTATTAACAAAAAATATGACAACTTATTTCATTTCCTGTTATCTAAATCAAACCTGAAATCAAAGTTTCCATTTTTGAAGCTCCCTTTTCGATCTTTTTATCGACTCGCTCAAAGAGTTGTTATTCAGTAAAAAGCAAAAAAACCCAGCGCTTATGCAACTGGGATCTTTAAAAATGAATAATTTAACGATTGGAGGGTTTATCTATTCCAAAGTGTAAATACGCTCTGTCGGTCGCGATTCGACCTCTTGGCGTCCTTTGTAGGTAACCTTGTTGAATCAAGTAAGGTTCTAACACATCTTCAATAGTGTCTCTCTCTTCACCAATCGCGGCAGCCATGTTGTCGATACCTACCGGACCACCACCAAACTTGTCCATAATCGCCAGCAGAAGCTTTCTATCCATGTAGTCGAAACCTTTAGCATCGACATCCAACATGTTTAGCGCTTTGTCAGCAACCTCCGGACAAATATGCCCGTCGCCTTTTACTTCCGCATAATCACGAACACGGCGCAGTAGACGGTTAGCAATACGTGGCGTACCACGAGCTCGGCGAGCAACTTCTAGCGCCCCTTCGGACTCCATAGAAAGACCAAGGCAATCTGCACTGCGCTGAACGATGTTTTGTAGATCTTCAACCTTGTAGTACTCAAGACGCTGAGTAATACCAAAACGGTCACGTAACGGCGATGTCAGTGAGCCAGCACGAGTGGTTGCGCCAATCAAAGTAAAAGGAGGAAGGTCAATCTTGATAGAGCGTGCCGCTGGGCCTTCACCAATCATGATATCTAATTGGTAGTCTTCCATTGCAGGGTACAACACCTCTTCAACCACAGGGCTTAAACGGTGAATCTCATCAATGAACAGGACATCATTTTCTTCGAGATTGGTCAGTAACGCCGCTAGGTCGCCTGCTTTTTCTAGAACAGGGCCTGAAGTCGTACGAATGTTGACATCCATCTCATTGGCAACAATGTTCGCCAACGTGGTTTTACCCAAGCCTGGAGGGCCAAATATCAACAGATGGTCGAGCGCCTCGTTACGCAGTTGTGCCGCTTTGATGAAAATCTCCATCTGGCCACGAACGTGATCCTGACCTTGATAGTCAGCCAGTGCTTTAGGGCGTATTGCACGATCAATGACATCTTCATCTTTGAATACTGGGTTATCCGGTGCAATAAGGCGATCGGCTTCAATCATAAATTCTGCTATTCCTAACTATGCTCTTGTTGACTCTGCGCTTCTTGACTCTGTGTAAAGGCAAAGTGAATGAGTCTATTTTGTCGAACAAGTATATTGGGTATTAAACCATCGATTTCAGAGCTTCGCGAATCAACTGTTCGCTGGTCATGCCATCTTTAGCCACTTGAGAAACCACCTTGGAAGCTTGAGTCGGCTTGTAGCCTAATGCAAGTAGCGCACTTACCGCTTCTTCTTCCGCGTCGTGAACGGTTGGCATAGAATCAATCGGAGCTGCATCTGTCGCTGGAGTAAACAAGTCACCCGCGCCCCACCCTTTCAGGCGGTCTTTCATTTCAACAACCAGACGTTCAGCGGTTTTCTTACCCACACCCGGAAGTTTAACCAGCGTCGAGATGTCTTCACGTTCAACACTTTGAACAAACTGGCTAGCCGTCATGCCTGAAAGAATGCCAAGGCCTAGCTTAGGGCCCACACCGTTCGCTTTGATCACTTCACGGAACAGCGCACGCTCTTTAACCGTGTTAAAACCATAAAGTAGCTGCGCATCTTCACGTACAACAAAGTGCGTGTAGATGATTGCCTCTTCGCCCACGTTTGGTAATTCGTAAAAACAGCTCATTGGCATTTGAACTTCATAGCCAACGCCACTCACTTCGATTAGTAATTCTGGTGGCTGTTTTTCTATTAATGTACCGCGTAGACGTCCGATCACAATTCACTCTCTTGATGGAATATAATTTGAGGGACAGAATATAAAAGAACTGGATGCTTATCCAGTTCTTTGTGTTTATTAGGATGATTTATTTAAGCTTGCTTAGCTTAAGAAACCGAATGATTCTGTCTTCAGAAACGCCATAGCCTATGGTTATCGGTAACGCCCTTTTCTTGCACCTGTTGCTTTACCCGCAAGCGCTATCAAAGTTTTATTGGTGTTGGCGTGAGTGATCGCTACGCCTAGAGCATCGGCAGCATCGGCCTGTGGTTTAGCGGGTAACTTAAGCATGCTCATCACCATGTTCTGAACCATCGACTTATCTGCACCACCATTGCCTGTCACCGCTTGTTTGATTAGACGAGCCGCATATTCATGAACGGGGAGATCAGCATTTACCGCTGCCACTATCGCACTGCCACGCGCTTGTCCCAGCTTAAGTGCAGAATCCGCATTCTTCGCCATGAAGACCTGTTCTATCGCAAACACATCCGGTTGAAACTGAGTGATGATTTCGCTCACACCGGCGTAGATTTGTTTGAGTCGGCCCGGCAGTTCTTTTTCAGAGGTGCGAATACAACCGCTACCTAAGTAATATAGATGGCGACCATTTTGACGAATCACGCCATAGCCGGTAATACGCGAGCCAGGGTCAATTCCTAAGATAATAGACATAACTTCAATACTGATTATTTATACATGCTTTATGAGCTTAGTATATCGAACGCAAAAAAAAATGCCCGTCAAATTAACGGGCATTTTATTGTTCTACTACAAAATTTAGCTCTATCGAAAACTCAAAGCTTCAGTAGAAAGTTAGGCTAATCGCTTGATTAGTCTTCTTTCTTCGCTAGTTTAACTGCGATTGCTAGCTCTTCCAGTGATGCTGGGTTCGCTAGGCTTGGCGCGTCTGTTAGTAGACATGCTGCAGCTGTTGTTTTCGGAAATGCGATAACGTCACGGATGTTCTCAGTACCACAAAGCAGCATTGCTAGACGGTCAAGACCGAATGCTAGACCAGCGTGCGGTGGCGTGCCGTACTTAAGCGCTTCAAGTAGGAAGCCGAACTTCTCTTGTTGCTCTTGTGCTTCGATACCTAGGATACCAAATACCGCTGTTTGCATTTCTGCGTTGTGGATACGTACAGAACCGCCGCCTACTTCGTAGCCGTTGATTACCATGTCGTATGCATCAGAATTTGCTGCTGCTGGGTTCGCTTTTAGCTCTTCCGCGTTCACACCTAGTGGTGATGTGAATGGGTGGTGCATTGCGTGTAGGTTACCTTCGCCGTCTTCTTCGAACATTGGGAAGTCAACAACCCACAGTGGAGCCCATGCAGATGTGTCTGTTAGCTCTAGATCCGTACCTAGTTTAAGACGAAGTGCGCCCATTGCTTCAGCAACGATGCCCGCTTTGTCTGCGCCGAACAGAATGATATCGCCAGATTCAGCTTGAGTACGATCTAGAATACCGTTGATTACGTCTTCGCTTAGGAATTTAGCAACTGGAGATTGAATACCTTCCATGCCTGCAGCACGGTCGTTAACCTTCATCCAAGCTAGGCCTTTCGCGCCGTAGATGTTTACGTGTTCAGCGTAGCCGTCGATTTGCTTACGAGTTAGCTTAGCACCACCTGGAACACGGATAACTGCTACGCGACCTTTTTCGTCGTTAGCAGGGCCAGAGAATACCTTGAATTCAACATCTTTAACCAAGTCAGCAACGTCCACTAGCTCTAGTGGGTTACGTAGATCTGGCTTATCAGAACCGAAACGACGAATCGCTTCAGAGAAAGGCATTACTGGGAATTGACCTAGTTCAACATCTAGAAGTTCTTTCCACATATCGTGAACAAGCTTCTCAGTCACGTTACGTACTTCTTGAGAAGTCATGAAAGATGTTTCGATATCGATTTGAGTAAATTCAGGCTGACGGTCAGCACGTAAATCTTCATCACGGAAACATTTAACGATTTGGTAGTAACGGTCAAAACCAGACATCATCAGCAGTTGCTTGAAAAGCTGAGGAGATTGAGGAAGTGCGTAGAAGCTACCTTTGTGAACACGGCTTGGTACTAGGTAGTCACGAGCACCTTCTGGTGTCGCTTTCGTTAGTACTGGCGTTTCGATGTCTAGGAATAAGTTCTCATCTAGGAAACGACGAACGAAGCTAGAAGCACGTGCACGAAGCTTAATACGGTCGCTCATTTCTGGACGACGAAGATCGATGTAACGGTACTTAAGACGCTGCTCTTCAGAGTTCGTTTGGTTGAAGTCTAGTGGAAGCGCTTCTGAACGGTTAATGATCTCTAGACCCGTCGCGTAAAGTTCTACTTCACCAGTAGCCATGTCTTTATTTACTTGGCTGTCCGGACGAACTCGTACTTCACCAGTAAACTTGATACAGAATTCATTACGCAGTTGGTTAGCGATCGGGAAGATATCTTTCATATCTGGATCGACAACAACCTGAACGATGCCTTCACGATCACGCATATCAATAAAGATAAGACCGCCTAAATCACGGCGACGGTTTACCCAGCCGCACAATTCTACAGTTTGTCCCGCCAGGGACTTGTTCAGGTTACCACAGTAATGGGTACGCATAATGAATTTCCCAATCTCTTAATTATTTACTAATTTCCAAGCTGTCAGTGGTCATTCCACACAACAGAGCAAAGGAACATTTATACGCGGAAACTCGCTTAAAATCGACCTTCCACATTCGAATTTATTGTGTTTTATCTGGCTTTGCTGCTTTTTAGCCCATCAAGTGCGCAAAGATTCATCAAAACCGAAAAAATTGCGATAATTATATCTCGAAAGTACCTTAATCAGCAAAACTCTCGTAAAGTAGATTTTCGTTTCAACCCAAAAACTTTTTGTAATGACTGATGGCGTGATGGATAACGGTGTAATAGATGGATAATCGTGTAATAACAACAGAAACTTTACCTCTAAGACTTGGATTAACTATGTGGTCTCATTCTGAGTGGCAAAGTCAGTTCTACGGTAAAGGCACCAAGCCTGCCGAACGCTTGGAAAAATACACCCAAGTTTTCCATACCGTTGAGGGCAACACCACCTTTTACGCTACGCCAAGTATGTCTACCGTTCACAATTGGAAAGCCGCCAGTCACGATGATTTCAAGTTCACCTTCAAATTGCCCAAATTCATCACCCACCAGCAACAACTGAGACACTGCCAAGCCGAACTCAAAGAGTTCTTGATGACGATGTCGCCACTGCATGACCGTATTGGTCAATGGACGATTCAGCTGCCGCACAGTTTTGAGCCCAGCATGCTGCCTGCCCTACAAAAGTTTTGCACCTTATTCCCAAAAGATATGCAGCTTGGCGTCGAAGTTCGACACTTAGGTTTCTTTGATAAGGGCGATGCGGAAAAACGCTTCAACCAATGGCTGGTTGAGGAAGGCATCAATCGCATCATTATGGACAGCCGCCCCGTTTTCTCTGCGCCACCCACCACAGAAGCGGTGATCGATGCGCATCAGAAAAAACCGCGTGTTCCTGTTCATGCAATTGCTACCGCCAATAACCCGATGATTCGATTTATTGGTCACCCAGACCAAGAACCTAATATTGAGTTTTTTAAGCCTTGGTTTGCCAAAATCCCAAACTGGCTTAATGAAGGCAAGCAGCCCTATTTAATGATCCACACCCCAGACAATAACCACGCACCTGAACTTGCGATTGCTATTTATAAGAGGCTACAAAAGCAAGTCTCTGAAAATACATCATTATTACTGCCCGAACTGGCTCAGTTTCCAGCTCAAAAAGGCAATCACCAAATCTCGATGTTTTAACCTCTCACTTGTAAGTAGCTTCGAACCTTGAGCTAAATCTCAGTTTTCGTGACAGTGGCGTTTTTTTTACGTAAAATACGCCCCCTTTTATTTGGTACGAATTTTGTGCCAATTACGCTGACTGTCGAGAGAAAATGCTATGAGCAACACAGACAATATCTTTTCCGCTCCTATTGATAAAATTGGAGACTTCACCTTTGATGCAAGGGTTGCTGAAGTATTTCCGGATATGATTCAACGTTCGGTGCCTGGCTATAGCAATATCATCTCTGCAATCGGCATGCTGGCTGAGCGCTTTGTAAAGCCACACTCAAATATTTACGACCTTGGCTGCTCGCTTGGTGCTGCGACACTTTCTATGCGTCGTCACATTCAGCAAGAAGGCTGCACGATTTTCGCGATCGATAATTCAGAAGCCATGGTTGAGCGCTGCAAATTGCACGTTAATGCTTACCGCAGTGACACACCGGTAGAAGTGATTGAAGCCGACATCCGTGAAGTGGAAATCAAAGACGCTTCTGTTGTGGTGCTTAACTTTACGCTGCAATTTCTTTCTCCAGACGATCGATACGCTCTGCTTGAGAAAATTCATGCTGGCTTGCGCCCAGGCGGGATCTTAATCCTGTCAGAAAAATACGTATTCGAAGATGAAAGCTCAAATGAACTGCTTATCGACCTGCACCATGATTTCAAACGTGCTAACGGGTACAGCGAGCTAGAAGTAAGTCAGAAACGTAGCGCAATTGAAAACGTGATGCGCCCGGATTCGATCCCTGTTCACAGAGAGCGATTTGATAAGATTGGCTTCTCAAGCAGCGAAGTCTGGTTCCAATGTTTCAACTTTGGTTCAATGTTCGCGATAAAGTAAACATTTTAGATTACGTAACCGTCGCGACACCGTTAGCACGTACTAAAATGTCATCCTCAAGAGCGAGGAACAAACGAATTGGGGATCTCTTATCAAACACGATAAACGAGATTCCCTAGCATGTTTGTCCACACTCTTAATGGAGTGACAAATTTAATTTCTACACCACCAACTCAGTGAAAACCTATGTTTAATTTTGCCAATTTTTATCAACTTATTGCCCAAGATACTCGCCTTCAGCCGTGGCTAAATGTCCTGCCACAGCAACTGACCGATTGGCAAAATGCAGAGCACGGTGACTTTGACCGCTGGCTACGTGCACTAAACAAGATTCCACAAGACGTGCCAGATCAAGTTGACCTGAAAAATTCAGTGACGATTGGTAGTTCTACGCCATACCACACAGGCGAACTGAAAAAGCTAGAAAGCTTATTGAAGACTTTCCACCCGTGGAGAAAAGGTCCTTATACGGTTCACGACATCCATATCGATACAGAGTGGCGCAGTGACTGGAAATGGGATCGTGTGCTTCCACATATATCTCCATTAAAAAACCGTTCGGTTCTCGATGTAGGTTGTGGCAATGGTTACCACATGTGGCGCATGCTGGGTGAAGGTGCTCGCTTAACGGTTGGTATCGATCCTTCCCACCTATTCTTGGTTCAGTTTGAAGCAATTCGTAAGTTGATGGGCGATGACCAACGAGCTCACCTATTACCTCTAGGTATTGAGCAGCTCCCAAAGCTAGAAGCCTACGACACGGTATTCAGCATGGGCGTGCTTTACCATCGTCGTTCACCACTGGACCACTTGATTCAACTGAAAGACCAATTGGTGTCTGGCGGTGAACTGGCTCTTGAAACCTTGGTGATTGAAGGCGATGAGAACGCAGTATTAGTTCCGGTTGACCGTTACGCGCAAATGAGAAACGTCTACTTCTTCCCTTCAGCTCGCGCACTGAAACGCTGGCTAGAACAAGTTGGTTTTGAAGACGTACGAATCGTTGACGAAAATGTCACGACAATTGGTGAACAACGCACCACAGAATGGATGACACACAACTCTCTTCCAGATTACCTCGATCCGAACGATCCAAGTAAAACGGTTGAAGGTCACCCTGCACCGAGACGTGCGATTCTGGTAGCAACAAAGCCATAGATTTACTGCCCACAAAGCAGTGGCATATTGAGTAAATAAAGCACAAGCCTATTAAGGCAGCAAAACAATTGCTTGCATGGTCAAAAAGCCACTGTTAATTTCGCGGTGAACCTTGCTTCCTTAGCTTAAGAATTGAACAAAAATTGACTTGTGTTTAATAAGTGAGCTATTCCAAATAGCAATAATTGGCGTAGCGCTCACATTGCGATTCAATATGACCAGACTCTTACAATAGGATGCTTCACGCATCCTTTTTTGTGGGCTAAACTTCTAAATAGTCTGAACTATTCTCTAATTCTCAAAGGTTTTTTTATGTTTAAGCGATTATCGCCTATTGTGGCGGTTGGTTTGCTCTCTGGTTGTACTCTTACAAATGGTGCTACCTACCACCAAGAAACTCTCGACGCTATTTCCCGCTCAGAGACAAACATCGCAAATAAGGTTCAAAATCTTGAACTGCAACTAAGCAATCAAAGTGACTATATTGAAAGCTTAGAAGACGAAATTACTACCCTTTCTAGTCAATTAGATACCCATCTAACGAGCATGGAACACAAGGTTATTGAAGAGCTAGAGGAAGAGGAACCGGTCGCTATTGCCGTTGCTCCTATCGCTCCTATATCACAACCGACTATCCTTGGCGGCATCGAAAAAGTGTTTATCGACTCTATCAAGCAAAGCTTTGATGCTCGTGTTGATACAGGTGCAACCACCTCTTCTTTAAACGCTATCGATATCAAAGAATTCGAACGTAACGGCAAGAACTGGGTTAAATTTCACCTAGACGACAAAGCCCAAGCTAAAGAAGACCAGAAATGGATTGAAGCGCCTGTTGTACGTTATGTAAAAATCCGTCAATCAACCAATGATCAAGCAGAACGTCGAGCTGTGATCGAATTATGGGTGAAAGTTGGAAAAATCCATGAAAAAGCACAATTTACATTGGCGGATCGCTCTCAAATGAGTCACCCTGTGTTACTAGGGCGCGAATTTATCAAAGACATAGCGCTAGTAGATGTAAGTAAAAAGTACGTACAAACGGAAGTTAAATAACAATAGTAGGGTAAGCTATGACGTCAAGAATTCCATTTTATATCTCTATATTCCTGCTTATTGTGGCAGGTATAACACTGAGTATGTTCAGACATACGACCTACGGTGTACCTTGGACTCCAGGGGAAACCAGGCAGGTTTGGGACGTTGAAGCTCGTATCGAGTTCAATGCGGTTGGTAAAGAAGCAAAAGTTTCATTAGCGGCTCCTCACACTCAATCTAATTACACACTTATTGGTGAGTCAGCTTCATCTCCAGGTTACGGCATCTCTTACTTGAATACCGAATCAGGTCGTCGTGCAGAATGGTCTATTCGCCATGCTGATGGCCCGCAAACTATCTACTACAAGACTCAATTCCTAGTTGATAACCAAGCAAAAATTGATGCAATACCACCAGAAGGTGAAATTACGCAACCAAGCTTTGATGGTCCAGAAGAAGCGGCAGCGTTGGCACTGATTGACCGAGCCACTAAGCGCTCAGCAGACAACATCACCTTCACTCGTGAACTTATCAAAACGCTTAATGATCCAGACAGCCAAAACTCTGCGCTGATTCTGAATAACATGAGCAAAGTTGAAGCAACACACAAGCTACTTTCAGCAGCAAACATTCACAATAAAGTGGTTGGTGTTATCGAGCTAGAAGATGGCCGTCGTCGTCAATCTATCCAGCAAATGAACCAGATCTGGGATAACGACCAATGGGTTTTATTCTCTCCTGAATCAAGCGAACAGCAAGTTCAGCCAAACCTGCTAATTTGGGATGAATCAAATGTATCTCTATTAGACGTGGTTGGTGGTCAGAACAGTAAAGTTCACTTCTCGATGATTGCTCAGGAGGTGACTCCCACTGAAGCAACCAACAGTAAAGTCTCTGCGGATCAACTGTTAAACCTTTCCATTCACAGCCTACCGCTAGAAGAGCAAGCGATGTTTAAAACCATCATGCTGATTCCTATCGGTGCTCTGATTGTTGTGTTCCTTCGTGTCATCATAGGTCTGAAAACGTCCGGTACCTTCATGCCAGTACTGATTGCGGTAGCCTTTGTGCAAACACAATTGGTAACGGGTATTGTCGGTTTCCTACTTATCGTAGGTACGGGTCTGATTATTCGAAGTTACTTGTCCAAACTCAACTTGCTCTTGGTAGCCAGGATATCCGCCGTAATCATCACGGTAATCATGATTATCTCTGTGTTTACTGTAGTCGCGTTTAAAGTGGGCCTGACTGAAGGTCTATCTATTACGTTCTTCCCTATGATTATCCTATCTTGGACTATCGAACGTATGTCTATCCTATGGGAAGAAGAAGGCGCGAAAGAAGTAATGCTGCAAGGTGGTGGTTCTCTATTCACTGCGGTTCTTGTTTACTTAGGCATGACTAACCCGTTCATTCAGCACTTAACGTTTAACTTTATTGGTTTACAACTTGTTATTCTAGCGACCATCTTGCTACTAGGTAACTACACAGGATACCGTCTAACCGAGCTTCGTCGCTTTAAACCGCTAGCGGAGGACTAAGTTATGTTTGATCAGTTTACTTCACCGTTTAGGTTGAAAGACAAAGGCATAATGGGAATGAACAAGCGTAACCATAGTTATATTGGTCGCTACAATGATCGTTCCAAGTATCCACTCGTTGATGACAAGCTTAAGACGAAGATCATTGCTGAACAGGCTGGTGCTACTGTACCAAAACTGATTGGCGTGATTGGTCATCAAGCTGAAGTAAAAACAATCCACAAGATGGTAAAAGAGTGGCCGGGTTTCGTAATCAAGCCAGCTCAAGGCAGTGGTGGTAAAGGTATCCTTGTTGTGACTTCTCACAAGGACGGCGTTTACACCAAGCCATCGGGTTCGACTATCAATGAAGAAGACGTAGAGCGCCACATCAGTAACGCTCTCGCGGGTCTTTTCTCACTCGGTGGTAAGAACGATGTTGCTGTAGTTGAAAACCTCATCAAGTTTGACGAGTGTTTTGACGGCTTCAGTTACGAGGGTGTACCAGATGTACGAATCATTGTATTCAAGGGCTACCCTGTAATGGCGATGATGCGTCTATCGACTTCGGCTTCTGATGGTAAAGCTAACTTGCACCAAGGTGCTGTGGGCGTAGGTATTTGTATCGCTACGGGTAAAGCCGTTCGTGCGGTTCAATTTGACCACCCAGTGACTCACCACCCAGATACGGGTAAAGAGTTGGCGCTACTACAAGTACCCCATTGGGAAAAGCTGCTGACACTTGCATCAAGTGCTTGGGAAATGACAGGCCTTGGTTACATGGGTACGGACATGGTTTTAGACCAAGAAGAAGGCCCGATGGTACTGGAGCTAAACGCTCGCCCTGGATTAGCAATACAGATTGCAAACGGCGCAGGTTTATTACCTCGCTTGCATCATATTGAAAACCTGGGCACACCGGCTGAATACCCAAAACCAGCAGAGCGCGTTGCCTACGCTGCTAAGCAATTTGGTGTTCACGGTAGCGAAATTGTTCCAAACTAAGCTCATCTAAATTAAAGCGAAACGACTCAGTTATTGATACTGAATCTAGCTCGATAAAAAGGCCGCATAACTCTGAGAGTTACGCGGCTTTTTAATGCCAGCCGTCTTCACCGAGCTAATATGATTAAGCCTCTGTTACTTCACTCTCAGGCTCACGAATAGGATCAATACGCACAGCCGCCACCTTAAATTCAGGGATCTTCGCGTGTGGATCAGTCGCTGTGGTAGTCAAACGGTTAACTGGTGATTCAACAAAATGGAATGGAATAAATACCACACCCTTTTGCATTCGTTTAGTCACAAAGGCCGCGATTTCGATTTCACCACGACGTGTTGAGACCTTAAGCATCTGACCATTCGAGATACCTAGCGCTTCAGCATCATGAACACTCACCATGGCACGCGGCCCTGCTAAGTTATCCAACCCTTTTGTTTTACGTGTCATGGTTCCGGTGTGGAACTGTTCTAGAATACGGCCTGTCGTTAATACTAACGGGTATTCCGCATCCGGTAGCTCAGCAGCGTATCTAAACGGAATCGCCTCCATTTGACCACGCCCACGCGTAAATTGGGTCTGGTGCATGATACGTGTGCCATCAGGGTTGTTCTTATTACTTGGCCATTGCACGCCGTTCACCGTAATGTTCTCCCAACGTAAACCACCATACTGTGGCGTGACACGCGCTATCTCATTGGTGATATCAGCAACCGAGTCATATTCCCAATTGCCGCCCATCGCATTAGCCAACATTTGGATAATCACCCAATCTTCTTTCGCTTCACCTGGAGGCAATACCGCCGGGTTAATACGCTGAACACGACGCTCGGTATTAGTAAAATGACCAGACTTCTCAGCAAACGAGCAAGACGGTAGCACCACATCGGCATATTGAGCGGTTTCGGTTAAGAAAATATCTTGAACCACGAGGAAATCTAACGCTTCAAGACCTTCAATCACATGCGCTTGGTTCGGGTCACTCAGCACTGGGTTCTCGCCCATTACGTACAGACCACGAACATCTCGATGACACGCTCCATCAATAATTTCGGTCAACGTTAAGCCTGTTTCAGCCGGTAGGTCAGAAACACCCCACTCCATCGCGAATTTTTGACGAACCATTGGGTTGTACACTTTCTGATAACCCGGAAGGTTATTTGGCAATGCGCCCATGTCACACGCACCCTGAACATTGGATTGACCACGTAATGGGTTGATACCGCCGCCTTCAATTCCGATATTGCCACACAAGAGCTGTAGGTTAGCGATTGATCGAACGTTATCGTGACCAGTGGTATGTTGCGTAATGCCCATCGAGTAGTACACCGCTGTACGCTCTGCAGTACCAATCAATCGCGCCATTGCGAAGATGTCTTCCGCTTTAACGCCAGTTACCAGCTCCACTTTGTCTAGTGAATAACTTGGTGACATTACCTCTTGAAGCAAGGTATCAAAGCCATCCACACGGTCTTCGATATACTCTTGGTCGTACCAACCGTGTTTGATGATTTGCTGCATCACACCATTGATCAACATTACATCAGTACCCGGTCGGTGCGCTAAATAAAGTTCAGCATGGTCAGCAATATCGATTCGTTTTGGATCGGCAACGATCAATCTCGCTCCACCATGTCTCACAGCTTGCTTGATATGCGAGCCAATAATTGGGTGTGCTGACGTGGTGTCGGAGCCAATAATAAAGATCACATCTGAGTGCTTGATGCTTGGAATATCATTGGTCATCGCCCCGCTACCTAGCGAAGCCTCTAAACCAGTAACAGTAGATGCGTGACAAAGGCGCGCACAGTGATCGACGTTATTGGTACCGAGTTCACGACGTATGAATTTTTGGAAGGCATAGTTATCTTCATTGGTGGTTTTCGCCGACGAGAACCCCGCTAAAGCGTTACTGCCAAAGCCTTGCTTAATCGCAGTAAACTTCTCGGCAATAAGCTTAACTGCCTCATCCCAACTTGCAGGTTGCAACCAGCCATCTTTACGAATTAATGGTGTGGTTAAACGCGCATCGCTGCCCACAAAATCGAAGCCAAATCGTCCCTTAACACACAACATGCCTTCATTAACCGGAGAGTCTCCGCCTTCGATATAGCGAATTTTGTTTTTCTGCTCATCGATATGCATGGTTAACTTACAACCCACACCGCAATAAGTGCAGATGGTATCGACTTTCTTGAGTACGTCTGTGTCTCCCTGCTTTCTGTCGCGAGCATCGACCATTGCACCGGTTGGACACGCCTGAATACACGATCCGCATTGAACGCAGTTTGAGTCGCCCATTAAGGTCTTGTCCGCCCCAAAGTTAGGACGACATTCTGGTCTTAATGCAGGTTTGCCATCCGATTGGTTCATGAAGCTTAGAACGCCATGAACATTCTGTTCTCGACACGCTTGGATACACTGGCCACAACTAATACAGCGGTTAGCGTCAAAGATAATGAACTCAGAACTGTCATCGACCGAAAATTTTTGTCTTGTTAACCCGACCTTCGCTTCTTCAGCACGAATCGCCTGCCAACTCTCATTCGAAGCCACATCGATTTTGTATTCAGGATGGGTTTGCGTTGCTTTGTATTCAGTCGAGTAGTCTCGTAGGTCGCAATCTGTATTAGCTTGGCAGCCACACTCTAAACATCTTGCAGCTTCAGCGATTGCATCGGCATTATCAAACCCTGTTTCTACTTCATCGAAGCTTTGTTCACGCTGTTCGGGCGTTAGCTCAGGCATGATCTTGCGCGCCATGCGTTGTATAGATTTGTATTGCTCAGGATCCACCGCTTTGAGCTGTTTGTGCTTTCTTGAGTTAAACGGTTTAGCCGGAATATTTTCCATATCACCATGGAAGAAGCGATCGATCGCTTGTGCAGCAATACGCCCATCCCCAACCGCTTCGACTGCAGTTGCAGGGCCGCGTCGGAAATCACCAATACTGAAAATATTTCCGGTTCCGGTATGCATGGTTTGTGGATCAGCATCTGCGGTATTCCAACGAGTAAGAGGAATATCAATTGCTTCATTGTCCATAAAACTCAGATCAGGCTTTTGTGACACGGCAGCAATAACCGTATCAAACGCTTCAACAAAGAACTCGCCAGTTGGTTTAGGGCTGCGGCGGCCTGAAGCATCAGCAGGACCCAAAGCCATTCGTTCTAATCGTATTTCTGATACATGACCATTTTCATCGGCTATGTTTTCTGCAGGGTTGGTTAAGAAGTGGAACTTCACACCCTCATGTTCAGCTTCTTCGATTTCGTAATCTTCTGCTGGCATCTCATCTCGAGTACGACGATAAATCAGCGTAGTATCCGCGCCATCACGAACTGCGGTTCGAGCACAGTCAATCGCTGTATTACCGCCACCGATCACGGCAACCTTTTTACCAGTGACGTACTGCTGATCGGTCACGTAATCTTTCAGATAATCGACACCCAAATAACAACCTCCGAGTTCGCTACCCGGGTAATTCATTTCAACCGCTTGTGATGCGCCAACGGCTAAACAAACCGCATCAAAATCGTTACTTAAATCAGACAGTGTAAAATCAACACCGAGTTTTTTACCGCACTCAACTACCATTCCGTTGCGACACATCAACTCGATTTCTTTATCTAGAATCGACTTAGGTAAGCGATATTCAGGGATACCGTAACGCAGCCAACCACCCGCTTGCGGCATCGACTCATAGACACTGACATCATAGCCTTCGTTAGATAGGTAATAACCCGCCGTAAGCCCACCGGGGCCACTACCGACAATTGCAATACTCTTGCCTTTATTCGGTTTCTTAGTTGGCATGTAGCTCTCTTGAGCCGCTAAATCCGCGTCGGCAGCGTGTCGTTTGAGTTGGCGAATCGCGATGGATTCATCAACTAAGTTACGACGACATTCGGTTTCACAGAAAGCAGGACACACACGACCAATTGAAAGCGGCATTGGTAATGTCTTTTTGATCACCTCAATCGCTTTGATGTGATCATTTTGAGCAATATGGTGCAGGTAAGATTGGATGTCGACCCCAGCAGGACAGGCTGTTTGGCATGGCGCTTCACAGTCAGCGTAGTGATCGGTCATAATGCGATTCAACGCTTCTTGTCGATGGTTCGTTAACTGTTTTGACTGAGTGGTAATATTCAGCCCATTAGAAACTTCAAGCTCACACGAGCGAGTAACACCAACGCCATCAACTTCAACGACACACAAATCACACGGCACTTTATCCGCTGTTTTGTTCAAACCACATAAAGATGGGATCTCCAAACCACATGTTTTTGCCGCTTCAAGAACGGTTTGTCCTTGCTCGACGATTCGATATTTCCCATCAATAACGATTTGAATCATACCTAAGTCCTACCTTTACCTTTCGCACACGCGAGTTATCAACAATTAAAATTTAAGTAATACAATATTATTAATATTATTAAATCTATGTCATTACCATACATTATTTGTGGTTTTGTGCGTGTGACCTCAAACAAGTTCCATTGATAATAACCATAAGGCATGAGTGGTCTATCAGTATCGACGAGAGAATTAGGCGGAAGGTGTTCTGCTGTAGAAATAAGGAATAAGAAATTAGATTCAAGGTACAAAAAAGCCCCTAATGATTAGGGGCTTTGTACAAATATCATTGTGTCCCGTCCTGAAATGTGTTTACACATTGAGGACTAATGATGACCATTCCAAATAAACACTACGTTAAGCGCACTCAGCGTGATTACACACTAGGCTTTAAATTGCAGGTTGTAGA
>NZ_JBFRJF010000038.1:0-34494 GCF_041468745.1 Vibrio sp. 10N.286.52.F8 | reverse complement strand
GAATAACTGAAATATGGTCTAAAAGGCTTAATCCATTCATTATGGCTAAATATCTGCTGTTAAAAAACAGTATATGATCACACCTAAATCTGATCATCAAATCGATCTTGAATGTATTGAATTTGTTGTGACTTCAGTGTACAAATTAGTGGAAACATCACTTCACGCTACCCCTTATTCCATATGGGTTTTTCATGATCTTGCCCTGTTTGTCCCCCCTAGATTGCATGCGATCATAAATCAGAATAATAATTCCGGAAAATCAAATTCATGGGAAGATGTCATAGCCCTCCCACAGTCTCGAACTCGAAACTCCAGCACCAGAACAGCCCCCTTCCAAAAACGAAATTTTAGCTTACTGGCTTAACGCCGATATCGCATTGACGGTTACGTTTGAGAAGCGCATGATTTTATTTCGAGCAGAATCGTTGTCTGGCGTGTTAACCGTGTAATCGCCCCAAAACTCGTTCTGTGCAACGTACTCAATTGTATGGCAGGTCACATGAATAAAGTAATTATGTTAGTAATGGGGCTGCTTTTTACCAGTCGATTGTTTGCCAGTATTGTTCCTCATGTTGGTCAACTTGAGCATGATGCGCCTATTCTCCTTCGCTCGGCATTGATTGTAGGGGTTGCGGCTTACGCAGTTTGGAGTGCATTTAAATACTTCAAAAAGATCAAGGCCTCAGATTCAGATCAACTGTAACGGCGAAAGTCCAAAAGCTTTTGAATAAGCCTCTAATTTCGATTACTGATCTGCGAAATAATCGACCAAGATTTTACGCCACTTTCGTGACTCACGAATCTTCAACAGGGCGCGGTTAATCTCTTCTTAGTACACGTTATTTTCAGTGATTATGAAACCGTAGTTGGACTTTTATAACTGATAAAACAACACCGCTATACCAAGCTTAAGTTTGATAGCTAGAAACTGACATAAACTGACTTTGTGCCGACGAACATAACTTTCCGCACTGAGTAATTTGGCTTTCTAGGAAGTAGATATTACGTCTACTTTTCACCCATTGGGCACGAACTTCCAGTTCTTGACCAATCAAAATCGGATGATGAAAACGAGAGGTTAAACTCACCGTCATCGCCTTGATATCATTCTGAAATAGACAATGCAACATCGCGCTGTCATGCAGTGTAGTGACAATGCCACCTTGCATGATGCCATCGTAGCCCTCAGCTTTATCTGTTGGTACAATCTTGGCTCTGGTTTTATATTTAGCTACTGCCTCATGCTTAGTTAAAGTGTCATGCTCGCCAATAGCTTCAAAACAAATGGCGCTGTCGTTGAAAAAACCTTGGCTGCACACTTGGCAACGCCGATGATTGTGTGGAAAGAAAACCTTCATACTTACCTTTACCCATAGATTGCTAGAGATTGATATGGCTCGACCAAAAAAACATCGCCAGTTGTGTACCCGTACGGCTTACTCTTGTTTTAAGCCCAATGGTGTTCCTATGGACGAGCTTCATAAAGAAGAATTGCTATTGGAAGAGCTCGAAGCCTTGCGCTTGGCTGATCAAGAAGGCCTGAGCCAGCTTGAAGCCGCTGAACAAATGCAGGTGTCTCGCCAAACGTTCGGCAACATTATCAAGCGTGCACGAGCTAAAGTCGCCAAGTGCATCGTCAATGGTCACGCGTTGGTGATTCAAAGTAGTTAATTAACGTGTTAGCCAGAAGTTATTTAACTCAGTGAGCGAGAACTCTGATGCTTACTTCGATACTTAGCTTGATGGCTCAGTAATCTGATACAGCTTTTTGCTTTGCCCTTCACACACATCCTTGCAATTGCATTCACGCTCAATATCTAACTGCGCCAATCCTCCACAGCTGCCTTTGATTGGCTTGCGCGAAAAAATCACGCCTATCGCCATCAATGTAACGACTCCGACAAACCCCAATAGCGTCAACAAAAAGGTCATTGTCGGAACCCTCGAATAGCACCTAGCTGATTAGGCTGTACCATTAGAATCGAAGCTTGTTTTTTGTGCCCGTTTTCGCCGCACGTTTTATTGCCACACCCACTATTTCTCGGCTCGCGACCATAATCGAGATCGGTCACTTCCCGTAGATTGTCGAAATCCAAAGCCCCGATTTCTGCCTTACCTGTCGATGCCAAGACTCGAATATCGTTATTGAACAAGTGCGCTAGCATCTTCTTACCAATATAACGAACCACCACAGATTTCACATCGTAAGAACGGAGAACCGAAATCCATTGCTTCTTTTTATTGCAAGAGGTGTCGGAGTCAATCAAAGGAACAATCTGTTTTATCTGTCGTTGTTCATCGACAATCGCGATCTGTGGGGAACGAGCAAAGTGGTTGCCAACATGAAGGTCGCGACAAGGTACTGCGTATAACATAGTAACTTCCTGTTATTGATGATCAGGAGTTCAGCATACGCCCCATTATTGGCATATGCCAATAACCATCATGTGAAAAATAAGATTTACTGGATCGATAACGAAGATCACAAGCACCCAAACTTACCGTCATCTTCAGCCTATCTCAGTTACCTTTCAAATAACCATATATACTAGGGGGTAGTATTTTTACTGGGGGTATTTTTTGCGTTGTCAATGCCTGTTATCAAGAGCCAAGCTCAAACCCATTACAAAAAGGCCTCGCACAACCGAGAGCTTAATCGACTATTCAACGTCACACACTAGTCTGAATAATGTCGAATTAGGGACCAATCAAAGATGTTTATAGGAAAAATAGGTTGGATTGAAAATCAAGAATTGCAGTCGGCTTCAATGTAAACAAGCTTATAATTTGAAGTGAACAACGCATCGAGTTGTTATAATATAACATCACACTAAATTACCATCATTTCTCATGAAACAGCCATTTATTCTAATCGATGTCATCAATCGCCTCTCCACACGCTATGTAAGCCGTTTCTCGACATGCTTTCGCTCTCTCAAGGGCTTGACTGTTGGCCTAGCATTATTGTGTTTTGCGCCAAATCTATATGCCCACCCTCACTCTTGGATAGAGATGAAAACTCATATTGAGGGAGAGAATGGCATGATCACCGGTCTCTCTATGGAGTGGTCTTTTGATGCAATGACCTCGATGTACATGTTGGATGGAGAAGACGTCTCTGCCGATACAGAAACTGAAACATTCAAAAAGCTCGCTGCGTCTGTAATCGAAAACATGATGTACGAGCACTACTTCACGTACTTTTATGATGGTGAAGAGCCCATCAAATATCAGGTGGTTGAGAACGCAAAGTTTGAGCGTGATAAAGCCAAGATGGTTCTAACATTTGACCTACCACTTTCTAAACCTAAGCCTGTGACACGAAACTCGCTTCGCGTATTGATTTTTGACCCTAGTTACTTTGTCGACATGTCGTGGCTATCCAACAGCGACGTGACATTGTCACCTGAACTAGCAAGACAATGCCATTTAGAATTAATCGAGCCTAACCCGACGCCAGAGCAAATGAGTTATGCAATGTCTTTACCTGTCGATGCAGATCCAGATAACACGCTAGGCCAACTGTTTACACAATCGGTTGAGCTTCATTGTGCGGCGGTTCCCGCTTCTTAGTCGCAGTGGTTCGTTTCAGCCTTTAAGTCAGCGTCTAGCTGATTAAGCATGGCAACTAATTAACAGAAAGATTTCAGATATAGGTTCTTGTTAAATGAAGAAAAATCAATCCAAAATCAATCACTACCTCATTGGTGCTGGCGCGTTCGTGCTTATTGCTATTGGTGCGTATCAACTGTGGTCCATGTGGCCATCGTTAGTTATCTCTAGCATTCAATGGCAAAGAGAAGTCAATTCAGAACTTGCAGACCTGCTCTATGAAGCTAAATCCAACCCTTGGGGCGCAGGCAGTTACCTTATCGGGTTCAGCTTTATCTATGGCATGCTTCATTCTTTGGGGCCTGGGCACGGCAAAGTTATCGTGTCGACTTACTTAGCGACTCACCCAACCAAAGCCAAGGCGAGTTTAGTGCTTACGGTCGTCTCCGCTTTTTTACAAGCATTGGTCGCAATCTTACTAGTAAGCGTGTTGCTGTGGGGCTTTAGTGCTTCCATGCGAGTAGTGAATGACAAAGCGAATATGTTTGTTTCATTAAGCTTTGCCTTAGTCGCGGTCGTCGGCGCACTTATATGTTGGAAGGCTTTGAAAAACATCTACACCGCTATGCGTAAGCCTAAGCTGAAAGTGAAAGCCATCACTACACTCGCAACAGACACAGCTGCGACAATTTCAGCGCGTTCGCCAATGGCACTTCGTTCATCAATATCAGCCCCTTCTCCGATAATCGACGCTACTAGCACAATGCAAGCCGCAGCTAACACTCATGCAGATCATTCTCATGCCGACTGTGGGTGCGGCCACCAGCATGTAGCCGATGCAGACGCAATCAACAAAGCCTCAACGCTCCGAGAATATGCTGGAATTATAGTGACGATTGGCGTAAGACCGTGCACCGGAGCCATCATGGTACTGCTTTTCGCAAACATGGTTGGCCTATATTGGATGGGTGTTGTCAGTGCTTTTTCCATGGCGATTGGTACTGCTTTCACAACCTCGACGATTGCTATAATGACACTAACAGGCAAGAACTTGGTAAAACGCTATTTGGCAGCAGGTAACAAGAATAACAGTGCTTCACTAAAAGCCGCAGGTCATTATTTACAGCTATTCGGTGGTGTTTTACTTGTCTTAATTGGCTTGTTGCTAATGAGTGGACAAGACAGCGGTATGTCGCCTGTTTTCACTATGTAGCGAACGATGTAATAACAAACCTCAGTTTATTGCGACCTTTACCATTTTTACTAAAAAACACTAGCCCTTATCTCTCAAATCTGAATTAACAGCCACATAATTTCTACTAACCTAACTTTGCACAGCCAGTTAGGTTAGTAGTCAGCCATTCAGAACAGCGCGCTCTATGTAGTTCTGTAACAAACCTACATCCAACTTTGATTTTCCTATTCTTAGCTACTCTTTCATAAACTAACTTAGATTGTTCTAACAATATTAGAGCACTATCCCCCTCCTTTTGAAAATAAGGACATAACTTCCGCAATCCAGAAACTACGATCGCACTCTTCCTATTTTGAAAAAAAATAGAGCAGCAGTTTTATCAATTGAGTAACAAGCCGAAATTATACCCAATAAATTTCACATCAAACTCCAAGCCTTTACCTTACAACTACAGATAGAGCTTTCTTCAACCAAATTCTTGGATAACCTATACTCAAAGGTAAACAAATGAAACTATACATTCCGAGCGCCACGCTCAGTGTTTTGTTACTTTCTCCGAGTTTCGCGAGTGCCGAAGATATACCTGATTCATACGAATTGCGTAATTTTTCGATGCGCTCACAAAGCTCTGGGATAGCCCCACCGCAAGAAGAACTCGGCGTTTATGTTGTGAATTCGGGTCCTGGTCTGGATACCGGTTGTACCTATGCTTCTGGCGGACCTCTACTTATCTCTTTACCTGTTCCTATGGTCGTCAGCCCCAACGTTTTACAAAGTGACGGGAGAATTGCTCCGAGTAAACTGGGCGATATGCAGCAAAAAGGCGTTATCGGTTCTAACGCAAGGATCAGCATGCCGGTCTTCGACATAGACTCCAATGCCAACGTCAGTAATATTGCTCCAGAAATAGATGTCGTATCTTTTAACGGAAAGTCTTTAGGTACGCTGCAAGGCTCTGATAACCGCTGGACGGATACTAACCTTCAAGTCGATATCAGTGATATCAAGTTCGGCCAAAACAATGAGATTCGCGTCGATATTGATACTGGCAATACGGGAGACAACTGGTGTATGTCTGTCGATTGGGTCTCAATCGAGTTTGATGTTGCCATTCCTGTGATTCTTGCTCATGGCATTGCTGCACAATCAGACACTTGGGATGATGATACGGCTCCAGGCGTGCTTTCTACACTTGATGACTATGGCATTCGTTATACTCGTTTCTCTGCTGACAAAAATGGAACCACAGCGACTAACGCTAATATCTTGAACAACAAAATTCAGGGTTTTCTCGATGAGTTGAAATCCGACAAAGTTCACGTCATTGCACACAGTAAAGGCGGGCTAGATACCCAAAACCTCAAAGCACTTAGCCCTTCCTTTGAGATAACCTCCCTTTCTACTTTCTCCACACCTCACCTTGGTAGCGTCGCAGCAGATTTGTCGGTGATAAAAATGGACCACTACGCCGATATCTACAGTAACGTCAGTACCGATCCAAATAATTACGCTGGCAAGTACATGCAACTCCCAAATATTCCGTTTGCGGGTCCTAAAATGCCTGGTATCCGTGATCTAACAACGGATACAGCATCAAACGCGATCCAAATGCGTACTCGCGGCAATATTGCAAATACATTTTCTATTGGGGCAAATGCCGATCTCAACCAAGACGGTGTTATTGAGAAAGATCCTGATATCGTTGGCCTATTCCCATGGGGATCGCGTTGGGCAGGCGTTAACGCTTGGCAGGCGCTAAGAAGCTTTAGTTCTGCGGCCTACCTCGATACTCAAACTCAATCGGTCACAATGCCAAGTGTGCATGGACCACAAGCTCATCCAATCACCATAGTCAGTTACCAAGCCATTCAAACAGTACCGCAAGAAAATGATGTTGTTGTGACCTTGGCAAGCGCTAACCCAAGTTATACCAATGCATTGGGTAACGTATTGGCTAACCACTCAACAATGAAAACGGGACAAAACGTTGAACGTTTTCTACAACAAATTATTTCAATGCGCTAAGGAGTGGCCACAATGAAATTCATCAAGCAATTAGTGATGGTGTTCAGTCTTTTCTGTACCTTCATCACACCGGCTATCGCCAGTAATGCAATACCCGTTGGGATGAGTACAAGCACGACACTATCTCAACCAGTGACTAGTAACGATAACGAAGTCACAATGCTATTTACCATCGACAAAGCGGAAGCCCTAAAAGCAGAAATCATCGTGCCGTTGGATGATGCAACCGTATATTTAGTCAAGCCTAACGGGCAAGTCGCAACATCATCCAATGATGTGCAAGCGAACATACTTTCAGGTGACACACAAAGTCCGCCGCTACCGGGCAGCTATTTATTTTTGCCTGAAGTAACTAACCCTGAACCTGGCGAATGGAAGATCGTCGTTGATTTTCCAAACCCAAGTTACAACACAGTAATTATTGCTCAGGTTGCGATCCAATCCCCTATTGCGTTTGGCATGGCGATAGCTGCAAACCAATTTGTGGTCGGTGAACCAGTTCCCGTTTCTGCATTACTGACAAACAAAGGGAATCCAATCACAGGTGCCCAAACCAGCGCAGTGATCATTGATGAAGCTGGAATAAAAACACGCCTGACGCTTAAAGATGAGGGTGTCAATTTCGATGCTATTGCTAAAGATGGTGTCTACAGCAATATTTTCGTTCCACCCGCTGAAGGGGATTATCTAATTGAAGGCATAACGTCTTTTGAAGAATATGGAACAACTATCACTCGCCAGACAAGTAAAAAAATCCACGTACTACCCTCTGACATTGAATTTGTCAGCCTCTCACTCGCTCCACTGTTTTCCTCTGAAGGCTGTGTTATTGCCTTAGAGCAGCGCTTGGAACTTGATGTTAAATCCGCGGGGGATTTTGCCATTCATGGTTACCTCACCGATGGAATTGACGAGCTGAACACAAGCAAACGTCTGCAACTCAAACCTGCGAAGCAAATCGTCATTCTACAGTACTCAACTGAAGATATTTTTGGCGCGTTTGATTCAGCGTCTACTTTGACCTCCAACCCGACGATCATCTACGCAATCACTCAAGATGACATACGAATTTCAGCCCCTCGAATTCAGTTTGAAGAATTTATTGATTTAGCATCTTTTGAGCGTTGCCGCTAACCGATTGAAGTCACGGGGAGTTTAGTCACCACACCGACTATGTCGCAAGATGGAACCTACATTGATTCGCTGAGTTTTGAGTTTCCTATCCATGTTACGCGCAGTGGAACTTACACAGGTTCGGTAAATATCGTTGGTGCAGCCGGAGAGTATTTAGAGCTAGTGAGTTTCCAAGAACCGCTTGAGGCTGGCGAAAACACCATCAAGTTTACCGTTCCTGGTGACACGTTTAAGCAAGCCGATGGTCCTTATGAACTGAACGCACTGCTAATCTACAGTGGCGTTGACTCCTATCGACAAGGAGTTCTCGGTCAAACTCCACCATACCAAGCCTCTGATTTCAGTCCGCCAGTGAATGTGACCCTCCCCTCTAACCTATTCGGTTTGGAAAGAGAAAACTGGCAAGCAACCCCGGCAACACATGTCACGCAACATCGTGTCGGTGGTTACTTAAGAGCGGGGGCTTCAATCCCATACGACTACGAAACACTAGCGAGTTTTGACTTAAGTGAGGTTCGAGGGAAAATTAAACAGGCAACGCTTATTGTTGATTTCGGAGATTCAACTCTTCAATTTCCATTCAACAATGTAACTGCGCATATCGTTAATCAAACTTGGTCTCCAAACACACTGGATTACGACACGTTCTGTGAGTCTTTTACAATATGTGCAGCATGGAGTAATCCACTCACTACATTCAACAACGTAGAAGCCGGTCAAACGCTTAGGTTTACCAACTCTAAACTATTAGAAGCATTAAATGAGAAGAGAGTGTCTGGGTTGAACAAACTAGATATTGCTCTTACCTCTTCTCCCTATGAAAGAAGTTTCTTCATTAACGTTAAGCAGGTGTCATTATTCATCGAGTACTGATCCTAAAACTGAAATAGAATAAGGCCATGCCCAAGGTATCGCTTTGGGCATGGCCTCTCAGAGTGAACAGTGATGAACTTTGCAAGCTTCATATGTTTATTCTGTTAGAGCAGACTATGCCAGCCCCTCAACAGTAGTGATAAAGCACGCTAATCACTATAGACTCCATCAACCAACAAAATGAGATCGAAGTTTTATCCAAAAAGGCCAGTAGTCCCAACAACCGGGTGACTCCACAGATCTATCCATCCCATCACCAAATTTTTAGGTGACTTTAAAGATGCCCCTACACTAGTCTGATAGCTAAAGTTAGAATAGACCCGTTAAGTATCATCGATTTACAAAACAGAGCCAAAATATCTAAATAAAAACAGTGAGAAGCGATACAATAATCAAGTTGCAAAATTGCAGCGTGGGACACCTGCCCACTGACAGCCCATTCACAGAGAACCATAAAGTAGCCTCACATGTCTAAAGAACCCGGTTTCACTACAGAATACAAACTCGACAAGACGTTTTTCGCGGAGTGTTATGATCAAACTAGCCTTCCGACTCAATTTCCAAAAGCCTACTTAAAAGGAATACTGTTTCTTATTTTTGGTGTGGTTCTGCTGGAGTTTGAACTATTACCTAACGGCTATGTTGGCTGGTTCTTTATCGTTTTGAGTGTGATTGAAGCATTCAGTGTGTACTGCAAAAGAACCTGGTGGTTATGGCGACAAAAGATCAGCTCAGGCGCAGGCAGCAAAATTGTCTTTCAAGGTGACGCTAACGGAGTAAGTTACAAAAACCACAAAGCGACCAACACCATCGCGTGGAGTGACATCGACCAACTTGAGCAGACCGATCTTGGTTTTATCCTGCATATCGGTAAACAGCGCCAATATGTGAGTAAATCTTGTTTAAACGATGAAGCTATTGCCTTCATGATTGAACACCACGCCGCATCAAAAGCGAAATAACACCAATAAATGCCTGCTGATTTAGCAGGCATTTTTCTATCACTTTTAATTCTACGTATCGAATTACCGGACAATAACAATGAATACCGTGTACCAAATCAGTGATTGCCACCTTTCCGATGAATCCAGCTATGAGAACCTGCGCAGAGCACTGGAATACGTCAACAAAGACACGGCATGCAAGACCATCTTTCTGACTGGTGATATTTGTTGTAACCCAAAGTCTGGCGACTACGTTCGATTAGAGGCATTCATTAGGCAACACATTAGCGACCAATCCATTTATGTGATTGCGGGTAATCATGATGACTCTCGCTTAATGCGCACAGAGCTAAAAGGCTCGACGATTTATGTCACCGACAAAGCCACCATCGGTGAACGAGAGTTTGTGTTCCTAGACTCAAGCTTCAAGCCGCTAGACAACCGCCACCCACTTGGTTCAGGGCGTATTGATAACCGCGGCATGGCTCAGCTAAAACAACAATTGAGAAAGGCCAATGATCCTATCGTGGTTGTTCACCACCCTGTCATTCCAGTCGGTGCAGATTGGATGAAAGCGATCCGCCTAGAGAACGATACTGATGTGATGAAAGTGCTTCGAAAATATCGCGTTCGTGACGTGTTCTGCGGTCATGGCCATGATGAAATAACAGCGACACAGCAAGGCATAACTCAATATATGGCCCCGTCGACAGCCTATGGCTTTGACCACTCGATCAATGAATACAATCGCAGCGAGAAGATAGGATTAAGTCGAATCTCGTTCTGTACTGATTCCATCAACTACCAAGCTGTCTATTTTTGAACCCTATCTTACTGTCTTAAACCTCATAGATTAGCTTTCAAATAAACCAAACTATATAGAGCTATGCCAATAGAAGAGGCTTGCGGCGATTCAATTTATCAATCTGTGATTGAAGCCCACAACCCAACTTCCACAACGGGTCAACGTTCAGTAGAAGAAATTACCTGGTTAGCACTGATGACTGTAAAACAAATGCACGATTTAGTTCGGCGCAATCTCGAAAACGAAGAGCTCGAAAACTAAAAGTTTGAAAAAGAATTATCTAGAAAACAGAAAGCTTGAAAGCTGAATACGTAGGATTATCGCCCCACTCTCACAAGTGACCAGAGCCTTGCAAACGTTATTACCCTAAGGTTTGCTAGCAAGGTCTTTGTGATTGATAATAAAAGCAATATAGGCGCAAGTTAGCGCTTTTTTATCACCTAGGTTTATATTGAGGCTATATGGAAATCAAAGTACTAAAAAGCTTTGTGGCTGTCGCGACACATTGCAGTTTTTCAAAAGCTGCAAAAGAGTTAAATACCGTTCAACCTGCCATTAGCCGCCATATCACAAGCCTTGAACACGAACTTGGAGTGAGCCTATTTTTCCGTACATCTCGCGAAGTCGTCATTAGCGCCGCAGGGCAGCACTTACTTAAAGATGCGATTAGACTCATCGAACAAACGGAACAAGCAAAACAGTCCGCGATTCGAGCTTCTTCTGGTTGTATTGGTACTTTAACTATTGGTTATCTTGGAGGCGCAACTCTGAGCTTTTTGCCTCGTTTAGTTCGACAGTATATTGCTGAAAACCCCAATATTGATGTTGATCTTGTTGAGATGACGGCTTCTGAACAGATCGAAGCTCTGGACAAACGAGAGATCGATATTAGCTTCTCTCGCCCACTGCCGAACCTGCTTGTTGATGATTACACCTCGGTGACGATTTATACAGATAAGCTTGTTGCTGTTTTGCCCGTCACCCACGAGTTGGCTAAATACTCCACCATTCAAATGAAACAACTGCAGCAAGACCCTTTCATCTTATTTGAACGTGAACAAGCGGTAGGATTATTTGACTCCATCATTACTCAATGTGACCTATCTGGATTCTCTCCAAATATAAAAAAACAACCCAACAACATGCAAACCGTGTTAACCCAAGTCTCTTCTGGCTTAGGTGTATCTATCGCACCGCATGCAATTCGTGATTTACGCAGTGAGGGATGTGTATTTGTTAATCTTGAATCTGTGGACGTACAAATGCCATTAGTGATGACACACCATTCGCATACTCTATCCCCTACAGCCAGTGTCTTTGTTGCTGTCGTACAGAGTGAAATTGAGGCGATTCAACAAAACATGGCTTAGAAAGTTATCTATACCATATTCGTATAGAATTTAAATCAAATGGTTATTTTTGTTATTCAATCGCTAACCTTAGACTTAGCTCATCGAAATCATTCATTAAAACGATGAACCAAAGTTAAGGTGTCACCATGTCAAAATTGACTACAGAAGTGTTGAGCACAGGACGTTTATTACTGATGTCGAGCGCAGTCTCGGCAACTGCTGCAAACCTTTATTATAACCAACCCATCTTACCTAAGATCGGCGCAGAGCTAGGGTTAACAAGCGAACAGCTAGGCGCAGTGCCAGCTGCCGGTCAGATTGGTTATGCCGTGGCATTGCTATTCTTATCGCCCTTAGGAGACACGTTACCCCGCAGACGCCTAATAGCGATCTTGTCTGTCATGTTGGTGTTGTCATCTTTTGTCGCGTTTACTGCATCTAGCTTAGTGGCTCTGGTTGTTGCGTGTTTTGCGATTGGTTTGAGTGCCAACATCACTCAGCAGCTGATTCCATTTGCAGCGTCACTAAGTACTCCAGAAACGAAAGGAAAAGTCATTGGCACATTAATGACAGGCCTAACTGTGGGCATCTTGCTTTCGCGTACACTCAGTGGGTTCATCGGTGAGCAGTTTGGGTGGCGCGCGGTATTTATGATGTCAGCAATTATTGCGATGGTCTTTGGTGTGTTGCTGTATGCCTTTTTACCGACGAACACGCCGACAACGAAAATACCTTACCTTAAACTGGTTGCGAGCATGGCCACGTTAATCAAGCAGCATGCGACACTGCGTACTTCCGCTTTAACTGGCGCGCTTTGGTTTGCTTCGTTCAATGCGCTGTGGGCGACGTTAGCTCTGCATGTCAGTGAATCTCCGTTTAACTACAATGCACAACAGGCAGGAATGTTTGGTGTTATTGCTCTTGCTGGAGTCATTGGAGCAAAAGTTTCAGGGTCACTGGTGAGCAAGTTTGGCTCTCGAAACATGATCAGTATGGCGTTAGTTATTATTACTGCTGGTTTTATTATATCGGGGCTTTTCGCTGACACATTGGCTGGATTGATCGTCGGTATCACTCTCATCGACCTTGGGGTATTTAGCGCTCAAGTATCGAACCAAGTACGCGTATTCTCAATTGACCCACAAGCTCAAAGTCGTATCAACGGAATCTATATGCTTGGCTACTATCTCGGTGGTGCGTTTGGTTCATTTGTGGGAATTCAGGTATTTGAACGTGCGGGTTGGATTGGTGTTGTGGGCTTTAGTATTGCAGTCGTGATATTGAGTTTTATCGTTAACCGTTCAAATAAGCAATAAGTCACCTCGTCTTAATTCTTGAACTTACCAATATGCACAACGGATATTCACTCTGTAATTGATAGCAAATTACCACCCAGTGATTTGCTATCGTTCTAGATCTAATAAGGCAGTAGTAACTCTACTCTCTCAAGTTTTGAATATCATGATTCTCAAACAAGCTTTCCCGCCTAGAGCGCTGTTATGCCTTTGCGAGATGATCTTGGTCTATTCTTATCATTTAGACGACTGAGTTCCGAGGCTTTGAGTATGAATAAACTGTTTTTAATCTTATTAGTTTTTATTTTGTCCGGATGCGGAACAAGTGATAGTGCTTTGATTGAGAGTGGTCACAACACCTCTTACATACAGGGCTTTCATGACGGTAGGCATAGCGGCATGCAAGAAAGTGGCAATAGCTTCGAAAACTACATAAAAGATGGGAAGCGTTTTGAGTCAGACAGTGACTACAAACAAGGCTGGATCGCGGGTGAATCTGAGGGGAAAAAACTACAAGCAGAAGCAACAGCGATCGGTAAAGGTGCCGCTGCTGGTTATCCTCAAAAATCGACAACGACAGATTTAGATGAAGTAGCAAAAGACACCTTAAAAGGCGTCGATACATCGGGTTTAGAGAATCTAAAATAAAAGTATAACAAAGCCAAGGTCGGGCTCTGGAACAACTCGTACATTGCCCAACGCTTACAAATGCACCTGAGCAAAAATTGATCTGCATTAGCATATGGTTTAATAATGATTAACTACTAAACATTCATAATACAAATTGCGCAATACTGAATTGAGGAGTTCATTTTTTACGTTGTTGGTGATTTCATGGATGTTCACACCTTAGCTATATATACCTCTTTGTTAGCAGCCACGGTTGCGAGCGCTATGTTGTTAACGCATAAATATATACTCGCAGGCACCACGTTAGGGGTGAATTATATTGCTTATGCTGCTTTGCTGTTAGGAGCCAGTGTTACCCCACTTTCGTTCGGCGTTACTCAATCTTCAGAATCCATCGTTTTTCTTTCCAATGGTGCATACGCAACGGCTTTTGGTTTACTACTCGTCGGCATAACCGTGTTACGAGGAGCAAGTCGATCTTTTCTCGTAATATCAATCATCATTAGCTCCCTTGGCATTAGCTTCTTCCTTTATAGCGCCCTAATTGCGCCTTCTGTTACTTCTAGGATCGAGGCTCGAAGTATTCTCGTTGTGACGATATGTATCTTAGCCCTCTGTGCAAACTATTCAGGGGAAAAGCACGATAACAGAGAAGCAAAGTGTCTGTTGAATCTGACCCTGTTTATCAACATTCTCTATATGGCAATTAGGGGCGTACTTGCTCATACCAAAGGAACGAATTCGAACTATTACCTGATATCAGATATTCATAAATTGTCTTTCGTTATCATGACAATCACAATTGTTAGCCTCGCATTTTCAGTGTTTTGGATCTTAACTGATCGTTTGTTGAAGCAGACCTATCGTTCATCGATCACTGATGAACAAACCGGCCTTTATAACCGTAGAGGCCTAGCAGAACTGATACCCAAGCTTGTTCAACCAGGCCGAGAGAGTGACATTTCTGTACTGATTGCCGACCTAGATCACTTCAAAAAAATTAATGATACCTATGGTCATGACAAGGGAGATGATGTGATTAAGCACTTTGGTCAAATTCTTGAAGATACATGCCGCACAAGCGATTTCTGTTTTCGCTATGGTGGAGAAGAGTTTGTTGTCATGTTACCTAGAGCGAATAAAGTTCAAGCAATGCAGATAGCTGAAAGAATAAGAAACCACGCAAAACACAACTCCAATCAAGAGCTCTCTTCTGGCACGTATACTGTCAGCATTGGAGTGACTCAAGCCCTCATAAACGATGACTGGAATTCATTAATTAAAAGAGCGGATAACGCCCTCTACGACGCAAAATCTCAAGGGCGCGATTGCATTGTTGAGCGTTAAGGCGAGTTGTAAAACAGTGTAAATATTCTTCCATCACAAAACATGTTGGCTAAGATTCAAGAAGTTAAACACACACAACAAGTAAGGTTAGCAAGGATGCGCATTTTTCGGTTTGTTTTAGCGATAGCATTATTGGCGTAACTCCCTTAAAGCGACTCTAGAACTTCCCGCCATTTACCCATTCTGCTTTTGGTGGCACGGGCTCTTGGTTTACCCATATCTCTTTAATTTGACCTCCCTCAACTCGGAATAGATCAAAACGCGCAACCTCGAGACCATTATCAATAACTCGGCTGTAAGCTGCTACGAAGTTACCTTGACCGACAATCTTGAACACTTGGTCATAGCCACCAATATAGCTATCTAAAGGGCTCACATCTGAGGCTTGATAAACGGCTAGCTCTTCGTGCTGGAGATACTTTGATAGCTTGTCTTTCTGCCCTAGTACCATGACATCACATAAAAAATCACGGATAAGGTTCTTATTCTCCTCTGTTTTATCTAAGTCAGTATGATTGATTGGCCCTTGCAGTCGACCTTCCCCTTCCGTCGGTTGAGCTTCGAAGGCAGAAATCACATCCCAATGTTCAATAATTTTATCGTCATTATCGGTATCGAATAGATCCGTAGTCACCCACTTATATTCGCCATTATTAATATCTTGGAATGCTTGAACAAACACGAATTGGCCATCGACGATTGAACGTATGATCTTTATGTCTCTAACAGGGCAGCGTTTTAAGAACGGTTCGAAGAACTCAACAAAACCATCAATACCGTTGCGAACCCCAGTGCTATGTTGAGTATAACGTTGACCGGTGTACTTCGTTACCGCCTCTAATGCATGACCATCTCGGATACCTTCCATATACAGATTAGTCGCATTCGCTAGCTTATTGCTCATAGATAGTTTCTCCAAACTTAATAGTGCCAAAGTACGTTATTTGGCTCGTACACTGAAACTCAGAACTAGATTGTCTCAGGTGTCCTTTTAACTGTCGGATTGTTGAGTAGGCTCTTCGCGTCGCTATTCAAAACCAAGTTAAGCTCGATATACGTCTACAGCATATCGAGCCTTTACAACCTAATTGGTCACTGTGGTTACTGTTTGGCGTGATAAGCTTTAGATACTGCGTAGCTATCCTCAAACCAGTTCCAACTCTTCACTTTGCCATCTTCAACCTGAACTCGAACCGCCCAGCTGAATTTACCCGTGTCTACACCAGATTCATTCGCAATGGCACTCATGCTGCCCATGAATACTGCTTGGTCGCCGTTTACAAAACTATAGTCTGTTGACCAGCTTGTGACTTTCAAACCTGCGCCAAATAGAGGAAAGAAAGTGTTGAGCACTTTTTCTTTTGACTCCCAGTTACCGATCCAAGGGATGTCGGCGTCACCTTCGTTGTGCCAGACAAAATCATCGGCCATTAATGACTCGAGTTTTGCCATATCACCTGAGCCTGCCGCCCATAAGAATGCTTGAGCCGTTTCTAGTGTCTTTGCTGAATCGACTGCTTTTGTTTCATCTGCAAGGGCTGGAGTGAATTGAAAGAAAGCCAGAAGACTCGCTAGACCGATAAGTAGATTTTTCTTTAACATTTTCTTTCTCCTGATTGTCAATTTTGAAGCTCAATGCGTGGGAGATTAAAAGTGCCATCAGTGCATGCTTTGAACTTCAGTTCTGTTTGTTGCCTTGTTGAGATAACTATAGCTGTGCTAAATTTTTGGTAAACTCACTAATTGAACACGTTGGATATGCGCAAATGCACAACATAAGATGGGATGACCTGCAATATGTTCTAACAGTGGCGAATGAAGGATCCCTGTCGGCCGCGGCAAGAGCACTTGGTGTAAACCACAGCACCGTTTTACGTCGTATTGACACCTTTGAGTATCGTCACAAATTACGAATTTTCCATAAACTTCCTACCGGATACAAACTAACGGTTGAAGGGCAAAAGCTTCTGGAGTCAGCTCTCGCTATCGAATCCACAGTAAGAGAATTGGAGCACAAGGTTTTTGGACAGGAATTGAAGCTAGAAGGTACGCTAAGAATAACGACGACCGATGCGTTATCTCGCCTCATTCTGGGTACTCATTTGGCTGCTTTTCATCGGCTTTATCCAAAAATTCAGTTAGAACTCAGCCTCACATCTCGTCAATTGGATATTTCACACCTAGATGCAGATATCGCGATTCGCCCGGCAAATGAGTTGCCAGCCCATTTAGTTGGGACCAAGTTAAGTAAAATTGCCTTTGGTGTTTACGGATCGCCAGAATATATAAATGGCCTTAAGAGTAAGCACCCCTTAAAGTCTGCATTTTGGTTAATGATGCATAGAGGCAGTGCTTCGCTACAGGTTTCTGAACTGATTTCGGAAGACAAAATTGTCATGAAAGCCGACTCTTTTGAGCCCCTGATCATCGCGGCTGAAAATCAGATGGGGTTAGCCTACTTACCCTGCTTTTTAGGTAACAGTAAGGGAACTCTGCAAAGAGTAGATATGGAAGTGATGCACCAAAATACAGACCTATGGATGATGACTCATAAAGATTTAGAAGATTCAGCCAAAGTAAAAGCATTTTTTAATTTTATGAAAGGCGCAATCAAATCAGACCATAATCGGTTGGCCGGATTTGATTATTAGCGAACGAGTGCCGGCTCTTCACCATTAGGCTTACGAACAAAATGACACAAAGCCCACAGCACAAACAAAGTCACAGTCAGCTCCCAAGCGCGTAGGAAGGTACTTTCCAACCCTAAATTGCTACTGGTCATGTACAACTGAATCGGCAGCATAGTCGCCAATAACGCATCGGCATGAATGTCTCTGGCTGAACCTTTCGCTTTGGCCATTGATGCGGTGATCATAAAGGCAAATAAACCCAACACTATGGTGTAGTAACCGAATGTAGATTGATGCCCTGCCATCAACAAGGTGAACACCACGGCGAATGCACAGCCGCCCACTTGAGTTTGAAAACGGCGGTCAACCACGTCGATAAAGCTTTTGTGCGTGGTTTGGGTTGCAGCAGCAATCACTGGCACCATGCAGAACGTTGCAGAGATAATGTCGACAATCATCAAGAATGCCAAACCAAGACCAATCAACGCGAGTGAAATTGCTCTGCTCTCAAATGTGACAGGCTGTTCTTTAAATACAGGAGGCTTGTTTCCTTGCTCAACAGGGAACAGAGCCACCATGGTTTTTGCTACTACCATGGTAATCAACATGGATACCAAAATTTCATGAATACGCATCGGCATATCCATGGTGGTATGCTGAGCAAACACCACAATCAAAATCCAGTTGAAGGTTGGCATCAACATTTTACCTTTCTTCGCTGGCGTAGTGGCTCGACGACGCATAAAGTCGAAGAAGAACAGGCTGATGGTCCACACCACAAACGGATGCTGTGAAAATACCTCAGTCACCACCAACGCTGTACTTGCTGCCAATAAAGTGGGTGCCAAGGTACGGATCAGACCAAGCCAAGAGTAATCTTTATTCTTGGTCATGATGATGGTTGGATACAACGCCAGATAAACGGGAGAGTCTAGGTTTAGTAGCTTTCCCAACACCATACAAATCGTCACAGTAAGTGCGACACGCAGCGCTTCATTACGTTGAGAATGACCCTGTGCGGTGTTTTCAAATGTCCACATCGTCATCTCCTACTAGTAGATGTAGCGAAATGTTGAAACCAAGTGAATCCAAGCCGAGCCAATAACGTGCATTATTGGGTTACCGCTTTCAACAATCACACTCGCTCGTGAACCTGAGATCATCGAAGAATCCAGTTCGTTAACGGTAATGCGGGTACGTACTTTCTGTTGCTCACGGATCCAACGCGTATCATTAGTCACGCTAGACAGCTTGCCATTGGCATTATTGGTGTCGTAAATCGCACGCTCTTGGCTACTCACTTCACCCGTAAAGACTTTTGCCTGGTAGCGCATCAAAAGAGACCAAAACTTCGCGGCCATTAGTAAGCTTATCAATGCCTTTCTCATTGAAGTCTGCACTGATCCACGCATGAGCTTCGTCCACCAGCAGCAATGATGAAGTACCTTGAGTGATATAACTACCCGATTGCAATTGCAAGTTGGTCACGACGCCTTCCGTTTGCGCGACGACTTGAGTGTGGCCTAAATCCAGTTCCGCACTGGCAAGTATTGCTTCTGCCAATTCAATGGCCGCTGTGCGGTCTTGGGTCGATAACTCAACCTCAATGCGTTTCACTTCCGCGTTCGCAGCTTCAACCGCACTACTCGCAACTTGTGTATTGGTGATTGCATCATCAAGATCTTGTTCCGTCGCGAGCCCTTTGTTACGCAGTTTTTGGTTACGTGCGAGTTTCTGTTTCGCGTTGTGATATTCGAATTCTCGTTGGCTTTGTGTTTGTTTCGCTGCTGCTAATTGCTGCCATTTCGCTGAATCAGAGTCACGCGCTTGATGCAGTTCGGCTTTCGCTTGTGCCACTTTCAATTGGTAGCTACTGGCATCGATAGCAAATAATGGTTGACCTTTTTCAACCAACTCGCCATTACTAACCATGACGTCGGTAATTACGCCGGACACTTCTGGCGCAATGGTCGCGACGTTACGATACAAAGTCGCTTGAGTGGTAAAAGGGGAAACATTATCTGAGGTGACTAAAAAAGCGGAGAACAATGCTGCCGCTGAAAAAACAGTGTAAATCGCGTATCTATAAAAGTTTTCGTTCATGCTTGTGCCTAGTTTTCATTCGTTATAAAGCGCCGCGCTCACGGCTTATTCGATTCTCTTTTCTACGAAAACTAGGTTATAACCATTCACAATTGGAAAATATAGCCAATAAAAGAAGTATGGATTCCACATTTGGAAAGGTTGATGATTTGTACCGATTTCGCTCAGTGGTTGAGCGAAAAGGTCAGATAAGGGTGTATTGAAACGTTAGAAGACTGAATCAAGGTGAGCTTAAGAGGAGTTTAACAGTGGAACCTCACACACAAACCCAAGTTACTTCCCTTGATCCTGTAAGTGCTCAATGAAAGCCGGAACCTTTTTCGCTATGTGCTTTCTTGATGCATAAAAAGCGTATAGAACTAAATCTTCAGGTTGATATTCAAGTTCTATGATCTCTAGTTCGCCTGTCTCGATCTCGTGACGACAGAGTTCTTTAGGAAGTATCGCAAAGCCCAAACCAACCAATGCGCCAGCTTTAGCAAGTTGTCCACTATTCACTTTAAACGCAGATTTTACTCTTTGAGTAATCACCTCACTTGTTTCGTTCTTAAATACCCATGGCGTTCCGTTTAGTGCGGTAAAGCTATTAATACACGGTACATGTTTCAAATCCGTAATCTTAAAAGGCTTGGAAGATGTGCGAAGAAGTTTGGGGGAAGCCACAACAACGCTAGACCAACGTTTAATCTCTTTCGCTATCCAATTGTTATCCTCAAGTTTCCCTCGATGAAAACTCAGAATAACGTCAAATCCATCGAGCAAGTCCTCTTTAGGGCTGATGCTTGTATCGCAACACAATGAAATAGATGGGTATTTGGTGCAGAATGAAACAACGGCTTGAGCGAGTTCCTGTGAATCAGGCATTAGAACATTGAGCTGCCCCACCACATGACGTGAGTGCTGCGTTACCTCCGTAAGCGCTTCGTTAAGCTTGTCCAATAAAGGCTGAGTACGTAAATAAAGATGCTCGCCTGCTTCTGTCGGGGCTATACGGCGCGTCGTTCTATCGAACAATCGAGCATCTAACCGCTCTTCTAATAAAGCAATGTGACGACTTACATTTGAGGTCGGTAAACACAAAAACTCCGCCGCTCTTTTAAAGCTATTGTTCTCATAAACACAGTGAAAACTTTTTAGCCATTGTTGGTCAATCTTCTCAAGCATTCCCATTAACCTCATCCATATCAATAATCCGCCGACACCAACAATCCCACCAAATAGGATTATAAAGCCAATTTTAAGCACTTTATTACCAAAAACAGGCTTATACAATGCTCATCATTAAAGTGAACTGGATAAGGTTTCCAATGAGTTGGTTAGAAAAGCTATTAGATAAGAAGAATATAATAAGTACCCGTAAAGCTTCTATTCCTGAAGGGGTATGGACCAAGTGCTCTGCGTGTGATCAAGTCTTATACCGATTAGCCCTTAGAGAAAACCTGGAGGTCTGCCCAAAGTGTGATCATCACATGAGGATGACAGCACGCTGTCGTTTAGACAGCTTCTTGGATAAAGGAGTGATGACTGAAATTGGTAGCCAACATGAACCACAAGACTTACTCAATTTTAAGGATCAGAAACGCTACAAAGAACGTATCGCACTTGCTCAAAAAAGCACGGGCGAAAAAGATGCCCTAGTCGCTGCAAAAGGAGAACTTTTGGGACTTCCGGTAGTGGCGTGTGCTTTCGAATTTTCTTTTATGGCAGGTTCAATGAGTAGCGTTGTTGGGGCTCGCTTTGTTGACGCGGTTAACTCAGCCATTGAGGCTAATTGTGGATTAGTCTGTTTTTCGGCTTGTGGTGGAGCTCGCATGCAAGAATCGCTAATGGCATTAATGCAGATGGCCAAAACCAGTGCTGCGTTAAAGCGACTATCCGATGCAAAGCTCCCTTATATATCCGTGTTAACCGACCAAACCTTTGGTGGAGTCTCGGCAAGTATAGCTATGCTCGGTGACATCAATATAGGTGAACCTAAAGCGCGAATTGGTTTTGCCGGTCGCAGGGTGATAGAACAAACAGTACGTGAAAAATTACCTGACGATTTTCAGCAGAGTGAGTTCCTACTCGAGCATGGTGCTTTAGACATGATTGTTGATAGACGTGAGATGCGCGCCCGAGTGGCCAAGCTAATCGCAATGATGACCAACACTCAGATTCAAGTTGATCATTAAAAACCTCCCCCTCTAGCTCCCCCTCAAATGACCAACAACGATCTCTTTAGATTAACGAGCGAGGGGGAGAACATTCTTTATCGCTGAACATACCCGTACCCAGTTACATTCCATTAGATTACTGAATTTGAACTAGCTTCTTATGGTTAAAATGCCTATTGTACAAACCATAAAATTATAAAGACTCGCGGCCTTTGCCGCAGAGACTCTCCATTTAAAGCGAAAAGACTTACTATGAATTTTGATATCAATGCACTGAAACACCACCAACTGGTCGAAGATGGTCAATTAGAAGGGTGTTACATTCATCAGCCTGTGCAAGGCAGTCAACCAGATGACAAAGCCGTTTTAGAAGAGCGTCAAGCGCTAGAAAGCCGAGGATATAAGGTGGTTCAGGTTAAAGCGAAAGGCGGAACAACTACGTTTGCCGAGGCTATGCAAGAACTTGCGAAGAAGACAGGCCACCAGCCTAAATAGTAAGTGACTTGGTAAACCAATATGATCATCGAGAAAGCACCCTACCGACTATTGAGTCAGCTGGGTGCTTTTTTATTGACGGCCTTTAACTGACTAATCTTGTTAACTGACCTAAGTTACTGACTCAGCTGACTGAACTTCGGCAAGCTTTTCACAAACTTCTGGTGTACATCCATATAAGTTTGCATATAGATTTCATCGATATTGTCACCACTCGGGAAGCTGGATGAGAAATCTACGTGGTTGCGGTCAATCGACAATTTAGCCGCCTCGACAATATGAGCAATGAACATTCGAGGATCTTCCAAGCCGATAGAGATACGCATTGTGGTCGGTTTGATGCCTGTTTCATTAAGCGCTTCATCACTGAGTTCTGAATGCGTAGTCAGGGCTGGGCACAGCGCCACGGTGTTGGTTTGCCCTAAGCTCACTTGCATGCCGATAGCGGGCTCAAGCATGTCGAAGAACTGTTTGAAGCCATCTCGATTGATTGGTGCACGGTCGCCATTGCCTTCCATATCGATAGTGAAAAGCGCCGCTGGTAGCCCCAAGTACATGTTGTTCTGGCAGTGTTCATAGTTATCACTATCTGGCAAAGCAGGACACGACACATTGATGTCTGGGTGAGCATCAAAGATCTTCGCGAGAGTCAGTGTATTAATCGTTTTTTGCACCACTCGCATCTCATACGTTTTCATACCATTGAGCACTTCAAACGCTTTATCTGCATCTAGGAATGCACCCTTAATGTAGTACACATTCCAAAACAGCGTTTCGTTCCATAGGATTTTGGCCTCATCACCGTTGGGCTTGGTGAAAGTGACCTCCTCTCCTTTTGGCACAAACATAGTCTCATTGCGACCAATCACAACCCCAGCAGTTGTGGTGCCAGAACCCGCCAGTTCTTTGGTGTAGGAGTGAATGACATAATCGGGTCTTTCCATCACATCGTCACGTTTTAGTACTGGGTGCAACAATGGTGTACCCACTGTTGAGTCAACAATCACATCCCAACCACGAGAGTGACCAGCTTTACTGATGCTAGCAACATCCAACACGTATCCATGCGGGTTACACGGTGACTCTAGGTAAACGTAGATTTTCTTACCTGCAGCGATGCGATCTGCGTATTTATGAGCAACCTCATCAAGGCGCGTCGCAAACTCATCACCGGAGTAACCATCCACCCACTCCACCGCGACATTTAGGTTAGACGGTTTCCCAAACCAATCTTCCAACAACTGGTAAGAACCGCCATAGATATTACGTGAAGCCAAGACTATGTCTTCATGTCCAAGTAAATGGCTCAACAATCCATCAATGGCCGCCATACCCGAATTAAAGTTCCATGCGAGGTATTCGTTGGCTCTAGAGCCTGCCTCAATATCAACCATATGGTTAGCCAGTGAAATCGAGGTTGGGTTAAGCAGTCGAGAATAAATATCGTGCAGCGGTTCTTTACCGTTGAACGCATCTTCAATCCATTCTGTACAGGCAAATAAATAGGTCGCAGTGCGCGTAATAACCGGGCTTGCCGAGAAGATAGCCGCCACATTATCGAAGATAGGATACGCGCCTTTAGACGCAAAGTTGCCATTATTGGTGGCAATGGATTGGTAAGTGGCACGCATCGGGTTTTGCAGGTTATCGAGGATCTTAGCGATCTGGAATGACAGGAAACGTTTGGCGTTAAACCAGGCGATTCGGTCACTCTTGTCGAGTTCTGAAAGTCCATCAACGGTCAATGCCCAAAGGTCGTGAGTCTTGGTATTGGCTTTGTACAGCGTCGTCGCCAGTTCGATAAGCGTGACGCCGTAATCACTGTTTGGATCGATACCGAAGTGCTTTGCTTGCTCAATGGCAAGGGCTTCTGCTTGTTCGTGTTTTGTGGTTTTACGCAGCGGGCTAAGTTGAGTTGAAGTATTCATAATTGCTAAGTCATTCCATGCTTGTTGTTCCTCCTTTAATTTTAGTTTTGGGCAGATGTTAAAAATTGCTATTTGCAAAGTAAGACATACACTTTGAGCAATAATATTGCCAAGCTAAACCCAATATTGATGGAATATGCCAATGGACGAGATCGACAAGAAAATACTGGCTGAACTGCAAAGCAACGCTCGGCTCACCAATCAAGAGTTGGCCGATCGCGTGGCACTGTCGCCATCTCCTTGTTTGCGTCGAGTTCGGTCATTAGAGAAACAAGGGATTATACGTGGCTATCACGCCAGCGTTGACCAAGAAGCGTGTGGCCTGCCCGTTAATGTGTTTGTGTTGGTGAAGCTTGAAAAGCCAACTGAAGAGAATATGCGAGACTTTGAACAACACATTGAAGTGATTGACGAGGTGTTAGAGTGTTTTCTGATGACGGGCAATCACGACTACCTATTGCATGTAGTCAGTGAATCGCTAAAAAGCTACGAGCAGTTCATCCGTAAACAACTAACTCGCCTGCCTAATATTGCTTCTATTGAATCCAGCTTCGCCTTCGGTCAGGTAAAAACTAAGACCAAGTTGCCAGTGAGGTAATTAGAAACGACTTAATTTGTCTGTGCTGAAGGCATTGGATAATCATCTCCAATCATACAGATAAGAGCGCCACCAAAAGCTTTTTCGTAACGTATTTTTCCTGTCGCATCTGAGCTTTCTATACTCGAACTGCCGTCCACTATCTTATTAATTTCTTGTGCGACTTTTGTTGGTACCAACCAGATACAAGCTGCAACAGAGCAAGTGGATGATGACGATTCGCAACCTGTCTCGGAGCTTCCTCTTATCCAAAGACTATCCTTTTCCTTAAGCAGTAATTGCGTTGCTATGTAATCTGGGTGGTCGATGTACTGATCGCCACCTATCCATGTATCTTCATAAGGTAGGTACGGCCCTTTCCATGTGGATAAGCCCGGATTTCCAATTAAGTGATTGATGTTTAAGTAGCCGAAGTTCGTATCGGTATCGGAAGCAATAGGAGGCAGAGAGCCATTATCACGAGAATATTGCTCAGCGGCATCCAAAACAGTATTCAGTTGGCCGATTAGAAATTTTGCCTCGTCGACACGGGACATACGGTTCCCGAACTGGTTGTAGATAAAAAAAGCGGCAATGAGCATCAGTAAGCCAAACGTTACAAGTTTCCATTTTTTTATCTGACGCAGAAGTTTCAACATCTATTTTATCTCTCATCAAGAAGGTTCTGATAACGCTAAGGTCGTCCCTATGAGAAAGATTATACCAGAGTAAAATCAAGCGTTTTGCATTGAAACTTACTTGTCCATGTCTGCGGAAAATAAGCCTAGCTCTAATGTGCCCAACTTCGATTTAGAGCCTCCCTAAAAACAAACAATCATCACACCCGACTTCACTGACTTAACCCTCAAATCAACCTTGTATTGAATTGCTCCGTAAAACAAACCAAAGCGATGGAAATCGATTCGAAGTGATCGTTTTATCGGACTGTCATCTAATTTTTGTACTTTGATATAACAAATAGCTCAAAAGTTATTGAGCGATCGTTCAATTATATCAAATTTTCCACTATAGTTGATTGGTCAAACAGCTCACAACAAGGAAAAGTTATGAATCCAAATACCGAATCTCAATCAACGCCGACTCGATCTATCCCTCAAGAAGCATTTGATTGGTACGACGAATATGCACACGGCCTGATTGATCGCAGAGAGTTTATGGCTCGTCTATCTGGGCTAGCTGTACTTGGCTTAACCATGACGACGCTAACTTCCGCACTGATTCCTAATTATGCGCAGGCAGAGCAAGTCTCTTTCAATGACCCTTCCATCAAAGCAACCTACGAGAAGTTTCCTTCACCTAAAGGACACGGCGAAGGCTATGGTTACTTGGTTGTACCCAAAGAGTTAGAGGGCAATGCGCCTGTTGTATTGGTCATTCATGAAAATAGAGGCCTCAATCCATACATAAAGGATGTGGCAAGACGACTCGCAGCGGCGGGGTTTATTGCGTTTGCACCTGATGCACTCTATTCGCTTGGCGGATATCCAGGTAATGATGATGAAGGTCGAACGATGCAGAAGTCGCTATCACGAGAGAAAATCGAAGAAGACTTTATCGCAGCGGCAAACTTCTTGAAGTCCCATGAAAAAAGTAACGGTAAGCTAGGCGCAGTCGGTTTCTGCTTCGGTGGCTATATCGTGAATATGTTGGCCGCTGTCATGCCAGAGCAACTCGATGCAGGTGTTCCATTTTATGGTACTCCTGCCGCACCAGATTTAAGAAAAAATGTAAAAGGCCCCTTGCTCATCCAATTTGCGGGAATCGATAAACGCGTGAATGCGACTTGGCCAGATTATGAAGCCGAACTCAAAGAGAACGAAGCAGACTACACAGCTTACATCTATGACGGCGTGAACCATGGCTTCCATAACGATTCAACTGGCCGCTATGCTGAAGAAGAAGCAGAGTTAGCTTGGAAACGTACACTTGAGTTCTTTAACCAAAAGCTTTCTTAATAGTTAGCTTTACTGAACCCGTTTTCTTTAGATTCCGAGTGACTGACCTATTCCCTACAAAACCCAAAAGGCCTCGCACTCGCGAGGCCTTTGTTGGTCGGTAATCAGTTCCTCCCTTTTCCCATTACCAACAATAGGTTTGAGATGTAAACCAAGGGGGTTAGAAGGGGATTGTCGGTCGAGTCTCACGTACAGAAGCCTCGTTGATTCACTGACTTAACCGCTCATCAATGTAACTTCGCTTCAAACAAACCTATTGACCCGATCGCGCAAATAGATAATATAGATAGCTAGACGTCTACATGTCTTTTATTTATTAAATGGAGTTATCATGAACAGCTACAAAAAAATCACAGCATCCCTGTTGGCATTAGCTTTCGTATTCGGTGTAACAGGATGTGGAAAAAAAGACGAGGCTGTCATCAAGATTGGGGCGACAGTTGGCCCACATGCACAAGTTGTACAAGCTGTTGCCAAAGAAGCAGCAAAGCAAGGGATAAACATTGAACTCGTCGAGTTCTCAGACTATATCACCCCTAACGCAGCATTAGATGATGGAAGTATCCAACTGAACAGTTACCAGCATCAGCCATTCCTCGATAACTTTAATGCCAATCACGATAGCCAGTTAGTTTCTATCGGACGTTCAATTTTGATGCGTATGGGCGTTTACTCGAACAAGTACACTTCGCTTGATTCTATTCCCGAAAACGCTCGAATCGCGATTCCAAACGATCCAACGAATGGCGGGCGTGGACTATTACTGCTTGAAGATGCAGGGCTGATCTCATTAAAAGACAACGCTGGTTTCAACGCGTCTTTAAACGATATTGTTAGCAACCCGAAGAACATTCGATTTGTTGAAGTGGATGCCGCGCAGCTACCCCGCTCTCTTGACGATGTAGATGCTGCTGCAATCACCATGAACTATGTAATGTCGGCTGGACTCGACCCTAAGAAACAAGGCATTTACTTAGAGAAAAAAGACGCACCTTTAGCAGTGATGGTTGTTGCGGCGCGAGAAGAAGACAAAAATAATGAAACGTATAAAAAGATTATCTCAATTTACCACTCACAAGAGATCAATGACTTTTTAGACAGCACTTTCAAAGGCACCATCGAAGCCGCAAATTAAGCTAAATCGTTTCAGATTTGGCGTTGCATGATACTCATAAAGCAACGCCAGATTTGAGTTGGCGGGTTCTCGTTGACGCATTCCAGCTTCTTTTCAAATTAGAGAGCAAAGCTTTAGTTACTTGAATGGAGGTTGAAAACCATATCGTCAGAGCAGATTATGTAAGCATAAAATTCAATTAAACCTGGGGGCTTTGCATGAAAAAAGAAGTGATACTTTTTGATATAAACGAAACGGTTTTAAATTTGGAGTCATTACAGCCTAAATTTAAAGCGGTGTTTGGAAAGGAGGATGCATTATCACTTTGGTTTTCAAAGCTTTTACACTCTTCAACGGTTTGCATCGCAACAAACGTAAAATCTACTTTTTCTGAATTAGCGAATGCAGCGCTCAACGCTATTGCACAACGGTACAAGTGTGATTTAACGGCGGAAAGCAAAGGTGCCTTGTTAACTTCTTTTGCCAATCTACCACCGCACACAGATATCAAAGCGTCTTTGCTCAAATTGCGCGAGAACGGGTTTAAAACCGTCGCTTTTTCCAACTCATCCCTCGATCTCATCACTTCTCAAATCAAGAACTCAGGCTTAGAAGATTATTTCGACACCGTCATTTCCGTTGAAGAAACAGGCAGTTTCAAACCCAATTCAGATGTGTATAACTTTGCAGCCGAAACTTTAAAAGAGCCTGTCGAAAACCTTCGTCTTGTCGCTACTCATGATTGGGACACTCATGGTGCGCTATCCGCTGGCTTACAAGCAGCCTATATAGACCGAACAGGAGTTGAGTATCATTCCTTGTATTTGAAACCGGAGATTAGCTCAAGGACGATGAATGGTGTGGTGGAACAAATAATTAAGCACAATTTAGACAAGTAAAATCTCAAGAGACTTTTCTACTCCTGATTCGATACAACCACCCTGTAGTGGTCAACAAATTCCGGACACTGACTTAACCGCTTTGATCAACCTTGTGTTGAACTGCTCTGGTTATAGAGACGCTGTCGGTTACCTAAAAACTGCAGTTACCTAGCAACAAATATAAGCTAGCAACAAATACAAGCTAAAAACAACTGTACGATTGAGGAACGCGTTTTTCTTCATCCCAGCCTAATAGCTCAATATTGATCAATGACTTGCGCTTCTCATTACACAGTGAAGCGATATTGATGATAGGCAGTTGGCTACGAAACTGCGCTGTAAGGATGACCTTTTTACTTTCGTTAAGGCTGCTTCTGCATTGCCGCAAAATCGCTTCAGTATCTAGTTGGTGTGCGTTCTCGATAATTTGGATATCAGCATTCTCTTGATAGCAATCTATCAACCAAGATACAGCAGGCTCTTCTATGCTGGTGAGCACGATGACATCTTTTGTTGTGACCAATTCTTTGAGTTCAGATAGTTTGAGTTCAGTTTCCATAGTTACCCTCATTCAGCAGCAAATACATTAAAGTCGATTGCCCAGTTTAGCCTGTGCTAAGTGGTAGCCTCTGTCGATCATCTCTTGTGAGCGATCAAACTCTAGGGTGCCACAAGCATTGCGTGGGATCTCAAGCGTGATATCGGCGGGGTAAGCGGCCAACTTTTGGCGAGCAATGGTCGATTGCATCGCATCAAATGCTTGGTTGGCAATATCGTAAAAAGCAAAGTTGAAGCTCATTTTGCTTTTTACACTGCTACCGAGGTTATCGATAAAATGCACAACCTTCTCATGCAGGTTGCTCTCTTTTGTTGGCAGGGAAACCGGTATCACTTCCTGTTTAACCATTTCAGGTTCACCACCTAAATTCACAGCCAGTGTAAAGTCTGTATTATCACCAAAGGTAGGCGCAATCGGTACGGGATTAAGAACGCCGCCATCAATCAGCACTTCTCCATTGATAACGTGAGGGGTCAAGAACAGTGGCAAAGAGATAGAGGCGCGAATGGCATCAAACAGAGAACCTGATTGCAGCCAAACCTCTTTTTCATCGGCGACGTTAGCGGCAACTGCGGTATAAGGGATGGGCAGATCTTCAATTGAAATCTCGCCGATCAGTCCACGCAGAGTGTCGATGATCTTGTCCCCTTTGAACATACCACTCGACTGCCATGAAAAGTCCAACAACATCGCCATATCACCTTGATCGATACTGGTGACCCACTCTTCAAATTCATCCAACTTGCCCGCAGCGTAGACACCACCGATAAGTGCGCCAATTGAACAGCCAGAAATGGATTTTATCTGATAGCCATGCTCAATTAACCAGCGGATGACTCCAACGTGAACCAAGCCTCTTGCGCCACCACTGCCAAGTACCAATGAGATCGTTTTTGCCATCATATTAATCCTTTAGTTTTAAATTCTAGGTGGGCTAACTCGCCGATTTACCAATTCGCCGATCTCAACTCACTGAATCACTCTCAGTCCATACGGGTAATGAAGGTTTGCTCGTCATCCACAAAAGCCACATAGTCGCCGTGATAGATAAACACCCGACCACGCCCTTCTACTATACACGCTAGCTGTGGGTTCAAATCTTCTTCAAGATTTTCACTTTGATACGTGCCAGTATCAGTGATCACACCGCGGAGTTTAGGCAAAAATCCATAGCTACGCTTGGCTTGATCAATCAGGCTCAATTCACTGGTGGTAGAGAAGTAAGCTGGGATGGGACCAGCATCTTCGATAAACATCGGTTTCAGTTCTTCAAAAGCTGTAATCACCAGCCAGTCGATGCCGTTTACGTGATGGATAAACATTGTTTATAAATACCTAGTTTCTCGATAATTCTGATGCGGAGATTCTAACACTATCAGGGGCCAAACGTAGGAGAAATTGAGCTACTAGAGGCAATCCCTACCCCTGCTTATTACCCAATATATCCAACATAAAACTGGACCAGATATCACTATCAAATCACACCACAACGCAACCAAGCACGCAGCCAAACGTAAGTCGTTGGACTTTTTTCTGGGCCTTTAGAGTCGAACCATTTGTTGTTGAAAGTGACTTTGTTATTCCTGACATTAAGAGCCTACCAATAAACAGACACATACTATCTACAGGGTCTAATACTAGTCGTCCGACTCTACGACTAATGTCTAGCCGACTGAGTCTATTTGTTTTTTTTGGTTTGGTATAAGGTACTAACAACTAAATGTTAATGAATTTTTAATTATAAGTTGACGCATTGTTTACACTTCATGCCGTGAGTCAACAACGTTTGTTGGAATAACACACCTCAGAGTGTGAACGAAAGGAATCAAAATGAGCACTACTTTAGAGTCCGCACATATACAAACAGAGAAGCCTCAAGCCAATGAGGATGAACTCACCTATGAACAACAACATAAACCAAGATCGGAATTTGATTCCCGAGAACAGTATCTAGAACACGAATTGCAAATCATGTCGCCTAAGCGCTGGCGTCCAAATTTGCCGTTTAAAGATTATCGATTTGAGATAGAAGACACCATCCCAGCGATGGCGGCGACCATTGGTAAAGTGGTTATGGTGGGCGCTATTGCAGCCACCTTTGCTGGGGCTCTCGGATTAAATGAAGACTTCATTCTAGAAAACGTTCGTTATGAACTCCTCATCGCCTCTGTTTTCATTATTATTTTCTCTGGCTTCCTGTTGCCGACCGCGAATCTCGCAGGTACACACGGCCCACTCATCCCGTTAATTCCAATTGTGGTTGCAGCAGGCGGACACCCTATGGCGTTTGGGTTATTGATTGGCGCTTTTGGCCTCATCTTAGCCATCAGTAAAGGTGGCAGCATGTTGGCTAACCTCACCAGTAAAGGTGTGTGTGGCGGCTTGTTGCTCTACCTCGGCTTTGTTGGAACCGCTTCTCAAGTGAAAAAGCTGTTCGCTTGGGCTGAGGGAATTGGCATGAGCCACATTGCTTTTGTCGTGATCTTTTGCACCATTATTTTGTACGCATTATTGGAACATTTCCGTAAGCGTTGGCTAGCTGTACCTCTTAGCTGCTTGCTGGGTGGTACGATTGCATTTGCCATGGGTGCCCCATTTGCTTTCCACACTGAGCCAGGCTTGCCCAACATGAACCCTATGTATTGGTGGGGAGAAGATACAGGCTGGATGCTTGGCCTACCAACGATTGAGCACTTCATGGTGGTATTGCCGTTTGCAATTTTGGCTGTCGCTATGTGGTCTCCAGATTTCTTAGGGCATCAAGTATTCCAAAAGATCAGCTACCCAGAGCGTACCGAAAAAGTACACATGAACATCGACGACACCATGACCACGGCTTCAATTCGTCAAACGTTCGGTTCTCTGCTCGGTGGTACTAACTTTACTTCTTCATGGGGTACTTACATCGTACCGGCGGCGATTGCTAAACGCCCTATTCCTGCTGGCGCGCTACTCACAGCTCTGTTCTGTATCATCGCCGCAGTTTGGGGTTACCCGATGGATTTAGCTATCTGGCAACCTGTACTGTGTGTGGCGCTGATTGTTGGGGTATTTGTTCCATTGCTAGAAGCTGGAATGGAAATGACGCGTGAAGGAAAAACCACACAATCAGCAGCGATTGTTGTATTTTCTTCAGCGCTCGTTAACCCAGCATTTGGTTGGGCTCTCACCATGCTGTTGGATAACTTAGGCTTAGTCGGTTGTAAAGAACGTAGTAGTGAACTGAGTAAAATGAGCCGTTGGGTGTTGCCTGGCATTATGTTTATTGTACTAAGTGGTGTGATGGCGTTGGTTGGCCTTCTACCGGGGATTCCAGCGATTATCCCGAGCTTTCGTTAATATCGATTTTTGGTCTAAACTCCTCAATGAACAACAGAATGATTTAATAAGGAAATAATCATGGGCAGTAAGATTCAAATAAAGCTAGAGAGACCACGGGTAGAGTTACTACTTGAGCGTTATAAAGAGCTGATTGGGGAAGATTATCTTGGCTATCGTAATCATGTTTATAGAACAATCACTTATGCAATGCACTTTCTAGATTATGATGAACAATTTGAAAAGTTAGTCGAAACCGCATTTGTCTATCATGATATTGGCCTGTGGACTGACCATGAACTCGCTTACCTTGAGCCATCAGAAGCAGTGGCATTAAATGACAATGAAAAGGAAAATTGGGGATTAGACCCTGATGCTCTAAAAGGCGCTATTCACTGGCATCACAAAATCACACCGTATAAAGGTCCACATGAAAAAGTTATAGAAGCTTGTCGAAAAGCGGACTGGATTGATGCATCAAAAGGAATGGTTAAAAAAGGGCTCCCTAAGTCCATGATTGCAGAAGTAGAACAAGCTTTCCCAAATCATGGATTTCATGACACTTTATTAAGATTAGCGAAAGACTACGGTGGTTCTACTTTAATTGGTGGCATTAAAGTGACTCGTGGCATCGTAAAGCTGTAATTTCGTAGTAATGGATAGGTTAGACTTCGTTATTTTTTTCTGAATCATGAGTACATTTAACCTCGCCATTTTTGTCCAATTCTGTGTTCACACCCCTACTTTTAATTCCCCCACAAACAAAAAGGCCTCGCACACGCGAGGCCTTGTTTTATCTGCGTTCCAACGAACGAGTAGCTAGAAATTTACGATGGTTAACCAAATTAACTCGAGAGCCATTCATCCAGCACCGTGATGAATTTAGGGTTGATGAGATAACCGATGGAAGCATGCGGATTGCCTTTTCCGTTGCGAATATTGAGGTTATAAACTGGGTAGATGTCTTTCATTCCGCCGGGTATCAGATCCAGTTTGAGCATATCCTTGAAGTCATTTTTAATTTTGCTGTCATGAGAGATAAAATCATCTTCTGCCGATATGTTTATCCATTGCTGAATGTTTAACGGGAACTTCTTCTCATCTTTCAAACGACTCCCTTTTAGCCTATCTTTTACGTTTTCATCGCCTAACGGTGACCCGAGCGTAAGCAATAAGTTGACCTTCTTGCCTGCACCATAGTCGTGTCTATACTCTCCGCAATGAGACAACTTCCATAACACGTCATAGCTGATCATCGACCCAAGGCTGTGCGATACGATCATCACATCATCTTGATTATCAAGCGCTTCCTTCAGTTCAACCATTAGCCTATGCCTAACATCACTGCCAAAATAGGTATCTTCATTCCAATAATGCGCCATGTCCGGCGCGACCTTAGTTATGAGTGTCTCGGCCACACCTAGCTTTCCAAATAGCGATGAAAAAGTATCCGCTAACGCCTCTTTTAGAAAACCAATTTTAGATACCTTGTTATACGTTGTTTTATTGAACTGGCTTGTCTTGTACTTTTTGAGTTCAGACAACGCTTGCTGACGACTTGCAGGGTCTTCCGTTGGTTTGTCTAACAAATAAGGATTAAGG
>NZ_JBFRJF010000037.1:0-1191 GCF_041468745.1 Vibrio sp. 10N.286.52.F8 | reverse complement strand
TGTCTCGTCCTAAAATACGTTGACGATTTTAGTTAGCCAGTAACGCAAGTTGCTGGCTTTTTTCATGCATCTTATTTGGCGTATTCATACCTAGGCTGAGATGTGGCCTCATTTCGTTGTACGTATATATTGACTCTTCAACAAGTGTTTTCAACTCGCGAAGATCTTTGCACTGAGTAAGCAAGAACTCTTGCTTGAGGATACCATTGACCCGCTCAGCTAACGCGTTTTGGTAACAGTCATAACCATCCGTCATTGATGGAGTTATACCATGCTTTTTAAGTTTCTCTTGATAGAGGTTTGAGCAATACTGAAGCCCTCTATCTGAGTGATGGATTGTCGCATGACAATAACATCGAGTTTTTACCGTCATATCTAAAGCCTTCACAACATCGCTCGCTTTCATTTCATTACTGACTTCATACCCCATGATTTTACGGCTGAAGGCGTCGGTAACCAATGACAAGTAGTGAACGCCCTCGTTTGACTGAACATAAGTGATGTCGCTCACCAGAACTTCTTCTGGTTTTGACGGAACGACTTCTTTTAGCAAGTTCGGATGTTTTTTCATCCAGTGTCTGCTGTTCGTTGTTTTGGTGTAACTTCGTTTCGGCTTAACGAGTAAGCGCTCTTCTCTGAGGTAATTAAACAAAGCATCACGGCCAAGTTTTATTCCCTTAGCTATCAACTTCGGCTTCAGTAAGAAATAGAGCTTACGAGCTCCCAGCCGAGGCATGAATCGTCTTAGCTCAAGCACCATCCCTTTCACAGGAGCAAGCTCAGCCTGACGAGTGGTCTCACGCTTTTCTCTCTGATAGACACACTGACGAGATATATTGAGCAATGAACAAGCTTTACTTAAGCTTACTTTCTTCTCTTTTTGAAGGCTTCTTGCTCCTTCGCTATATACTTTTTTCTTAGCGACATCCCGTGCTCAGCATCAAGAATATCAACAACCCTATTGAGAAGAAGGCATCTGAGACGTTCATCTTCGAGCTCTTGTTCAAGTCGTTTTATTTTTTGGGCAGGCGTTTCATTCGCTCTCGGTGATTTAGGCATCGTGCTCTTCCTTGGGTTGGTAGTCCAATCCATTTTGCCATGCTTTCTTAACCAAGTAAGAACAGTCGAACGACCTTGTATGCCGTAAATTGATTGGGCTTGTTTATAGGTCATGTCGCCTTTTTCGATGGC